>CAVHYW010000008.1:0-60569 GCA_963640475.1 bacterium
CGCTCCATGCGCTGCTCATAGCAGCGGGCGCGAAGCATATTGTTGACGCTGAAGCAGCCGCCCACCTCGCGCAGCATCTCGATATAGTTCAGGGGCTTCAGCCACTCGGAGTTATACAGCATCAGCGCCTTGCCGTCGGAGAAGTCGATGAACTTTTCCATCTGACGCTTGAAGCACTCGGCATTGTGCTTGATGGTCTCCGTCGTCAGCATCTGGCGCATATCGGTACGGCCGGAGGGGTCTCCGATCAGGGTGGTGCCGTCGCCGATCAGGGCGATGGGCTTGTTGCCCGCCATCTGCAGGCGCTTCATCAGGCACAGGGCCATAAAGTGGCCCACATGCAGGGAATCGGCCGTGCAGTCAAAGCCGATGTAGAAGGTGGCCTTGCCGTTGTTGACCATCTCGCGGATCTCTTCCTCATTTGTGACCTGCGCGATCAAGCCGCGGGCCTGCAGTTCTTCATAAATACCCATTTTTCTTACATTCCTTTCCTATACGATCTGTGATGTTGAAAAGTTTGACAGGAGGGGCAAAATAAAAACGCCCCCTGTCCTTGGACAGAGGGCGACAAATTATCGCGGTACCACCTCATGTTCGCCGCCTCCTCACGGAAAACGGTCTCGTCGGGTGCTGACACACCCTATCGCTGTAACGGGCGAACCCGACACATCCCTACTGACCTCGAAGTTCAGGCTTTCAGAAGGCTGCTCCGGGATGTATTCGCACGCGCCGCCCTCTCCTCTTTTCACCAGCCAGAGGTTCTCTTTGCAGGCGCCGGGGCGTGTTACTTCTTCCCTTCATCACGGTAACGGTATCAAGTTGCCACTATTGTAGCAGATTTTTTTCGTTTGTCAACACTTTTTTCTCGGTAAGAAAGATTTTTTTCACTGCTTTGCCGCAAATGATTCCATTCGCTCCAATACTCTTAGGTTCTCCAACCAAACCGTGTCATCTAATGCACTGGCGCATCGCATACATCTTTCGAGAACATTGGCGAGATACTGCCTATCCGCAAATCTGCATAGCCTGCGCAAAATGCAAAAAGCCCCAGGCCAATTCATATCACGCAACCACAGCATGAGTTCTCCCAAATAAGGTGCCAGCTCCTCATCAGTCCTGCTTGCCAAAACAAGTGCACAATTTTCCCATACATTCTTGTTATACCGCTCGCTGCAAGGCTGCAAGAAGGCATTTATGCTCTGCACCTTCTCCGCCAGATTGATTCCCAATGCTTGGTCTGAAGCCGGTCCATTCCAGTCCAGCAAGCCCATAATATAATCAATATCCGTCATCTTTTCCTGCCACGCGTAAATTCTTCACATCTCCGCCCGGAATTTCTCCGCCTGGGTCAGCAGCTCCTCCGCGCCCTGCAGCATGGTCTCCGTCACATGAGCGCCGCCGGTCAGGCGGGCCAGCTCCATCTGACGCTGCTTCCGGTCAAGCTGCCGCACCTGAGTGAAGGTGCGGCCATTGGCCTCCCCCTTCTCCACAGAGAAGTGGGTATCCGCCATGGCGGCCAGCTGGGGCAGATGAGTGACGCACAGCACCTGCTTATGGCGGCTGATGCGGGCCATCTTCTCGGCCACCTTCTGGGCGGCCCGGCCGCTGACGCCGGTGTCCACCTCGTCAAACACCATGGTGGCCACATGATCCTGCTCGCTGAGGACGTTCTTCATGGCCAGCATGATGCGGGCCAACTCGCCGCCGGAAGCGATCTTATTGATGGGCTTCAACTCCTCGCCCAGATTGGCGGACATGAGGAACCGCACCTGATCCATACCCGTGGCGTCCAGCGGCTTTTCGGCAAAGTCCACCTGAAAGCGGATCTTGCCCATATCCAGCTGCCGCAGCTCCGTCAGGATGGCCTGCGACAGCGTCTCACCAGCGGTCTTGCGGGCGGCGGACAGTTCCTCCGCGGCCTTGCGGGCGGCTTTTTCCGCCCTGGCACAGTCCTTTTCCAGCCGGGCCAGCGCGTCGCCTGCGTAAGCGATATCGTCCAGCTCCCTGCGGCAGTTGTCCAGATACGCCAGCATGTCCTCCACCGTCGCGCCGTACTTCTTTTTCAGGCGGTAGAGCTGATCCAGCCGACCCTCCACCTCGTCCAGCTCGTTGGGGGAGAAATCGAAGTTCTCCCGCTGCTCCGCCACGGAAAAGGCGATATCATACGCCTCGCTGTACGCGCTCTCCAGCCGCTCGTACAGGGCGTTGAAGCCCTCGTCCAAATGGCGCACGGTGCCCAGCGCGTCTTGGGCCTGCCGCAGCAGGTTCAGCACGCCGCTGCCATCCTCGCCGCCGTTCAGGGCATAATCGGCCCCCGACACGGCGGAGATGAACTTCTCGGCATTCCGCAGCAGATTGCGGCGGCCTTGCAACTCTTCCTCCTCGCCGGGCTTCAGCTTGGCCCGCTCCAGCTCATTGATCTGGTATTGCAGGGTATCCATCCGCCGGGCCTTCTCCGCCTCATCCATTTGCAGGGCGTTCATTTTGCGGTGGATATCCGTCAAGGTATTATACTTGTCGGTATACGCTTCCAGAAGGCTGTCCACCTTTCCAAAGCTGTCCAGATACGCCAGATGCTGCTCCTCGTCCAATAGCTGCTGGCCGTCGTGCTGGCCATGGATATTCACCAGACGGCTGCCCAGCGTCCGCAGCTGGGACACGGTAACGGGCCGCCCGCCCACACGGCAGACGTTCTTACCGTCCGCGCCGATCTCCCGCTGGAGCATCAGGTCGCCGTTCTCGTCTGGCGCAGCACCCAGTTCCTCGCACAACACGGGATCTACATGGGAGAACAGCGCACTGACGAACGCCTTGCTGGCGCCGGTGCGGATCAGATCACGGGAGGTGCGCTGGCCCAGCACGGCGCTCATGGCGTCGATCACGATGGATTTGCCGGCGCCGGTCTCGCCCGTCAGGGCATTGAAGCCGGGACGGAAGGCGATCTCCGCCTCCTCGATGATGGCGATATTCTCGATATGAAGCAGTTCCAGCATAGCAGCCCTCCGTTGCGCGTCAGCGCAGCATCTGTTTCACCTGTTCGCAGAAGTCCAATGCCTGCATGTTGTCGTGGAACACCAGAAAGATGGTGTCGTCACCGGCCAGCGTACCCACGATGTCGGTATCGCCCATGTTGTCCAGCGCGAAGGCCGCACCGTTGGCCATGCCCTCGATGGTTTTCAGCACCACGATGTTCTGGGCCGCCTCTACACTGATCACGCTCTCGCGGAAGATAGTGCGCAGCTTGTCGGCAAAGTTCAGCTTCGTTTTATGCACCGACACCGCATAGCGGTAGCGGCCCTGACCGGTAGGCTCCTTCACCAGATGGAGCTGCTTGATGTCCCGGGAAATGGTGGCCTGAGTGGAGCGGATGCCCAGCTCATTCAGCCGCTGCAGCAGCTGCTTCTGGGTCTCGATGGCCTCCTCGCTGATGATCTGCAGCAGCTTTTCCTGTCGCATGTTTTTCATTTCTCGCAGCCTCCCATTTTATAGTCAAGGATCTCGCAGAAGCTCTTCTTGCTGAGCCGCACAAGGCCCATAGCAAACTTGGACTGCCGCACACGGACCTTATCCCCGTTTCTCAGGGAAAACGCCTTGCCGCCGTCAGCGGAGAGATACACAAACTTCCGGTTGGCGTCCGCCGCCTCAATGGTGATCACATGCTCCGGCGACAGCACATAGGAGGTCGCGCGGGTGGAATGGGGGCAGATGGGCGTGATCAGCAGGTTCCGGGCCGTAGGCTCCACGATGGGGCCGCCGGCGGCCATGGAATAGCCGGTGGAACCGGTGGGCGTGGAGATCACCACGCCATCGCCTGTGACCTTGGTCAGGCGGCCCTCCTCTGTAAAGATATCCAGCCTTACGACCCTTGCCACAGAGCCCTTTGACACCACCGCGTCGTTGAGGGCGATGTTGCTGTACACCGCGTTGCCGTTCCGGAAGATGGTCACATCCAGCATCATGCGGGACTCCACCACGAAGTCCCAGCTTTGCAGGTCACGCAGGCGCTCCAGCTCGTTGGCCTCCAGCTCCGACATGAAGCCCAGACTGCCCAGATTGATACCCAGCACCGGCACATTGTGCAGCGCCGCCGTACGGCTAAGGTGCAGGATGGTGCCGTCGCCGCCGAAGGCGATCATCAGGTCGGCGGCCTTGATCTCCTGCTGGAGCTGCCGCACCGGCACGCCCAGCTCGTCGCCGTAGCCGTCCCGGTGGAAGGGCAGGCACACCACCGTCTCAAAGCCGATGCTCTCCAGAATGGCCTTGGCGTCCTTGGCCACCTTCAGTTCACTGTCCCGATAGGGATTCGGGCATAGGATCACTTTCTTTTTCACTGCGCTTCCCCCTCCTTCAATGTCTCATGGGATGCTGTCACCACAGCGCGCAGGTCGATAGATGCGTCCTGTTCGTTGGATTTGCGAAGGTATCCCAGATATTCGATATTCCCCTCCGGCCCGCGGATGGGAGAGTATGTAATGCCAAGCACCGTAAAGTGGTTCTCCTTTGCGTGCTCCAGAAAGTGCTCCAGCACCTCCAGATGGACGGCGCTGTCCCGGACAACGCCCTTTTTACCCACCTTTTCCCGGCCCGCCTCGAACTGAGGCTTGATGAGGCAGGCCACCTCGCCGCCCTCGCGCAGCAGCGGATACAGCGCCGGGAAGATCAGCTTCAAAGAGATGAAGGACACGTCGATGGAGGCGAAATCCAGCGGCTCCGGCACCTGCTCGGTGGTCAGCGTCCGGGCATTGGTTTTTTCCAGACACACCACCCGGGGGTCGGTGCGCAGCTTCCACGCCAGCTGGTTGGTGCCCACATCCACGGCGTATACCTTTTTTGCGCCGTTCTGCAGCATGCAGTCGGTAAAGCCGCCGGTGGAGGAGCCGATATCGGCGCAGGTCTTTCCTTCCAGTACGATGGGCCATACCTGCATGGCCTTTTCCAGCTTCAGGCCGCCCCGGCTCACATACCGCAGCGTCTTGCCCCGCACCTCGATATGGGCGTCGTTGGGGACCGCCGTCCCCGGCTTGTCCACCTTCTGGTTGTTGACGTACACGATGCCCGCCATGATGGTGGCCTGCGCCTTCTGGCGGCTCTCCTGCAGGCCCTGCTCCACCAGAAGAACGTCCAGTCTCGTCTTATTGCTCATGGCACGCCTCCTTCAACGCCGCCGCCACGCTCTCTGCGTCCAGTCCGCACTGGGCGTACAGCTGCGGCACACTGCCGTGACAGGGGATGGTGTCCCCCAGATTCTTCAAAAACAGCTTGTCCGGCGCGCAGCCCTGCTGGGCCAGAATGGCCGTCAGTCGCTGGCCCACGCAGCCGCTGCCCACGCAGTCCTCCAGCACCAGCAGGCGCTTCTCGTTGCCCAGCGCCGCCAGCACCTCGTCATTGCGCAGCGGCGCGATGGCGTTCAGCTTCACCACACGGGCCTCGATGCCCGCCTGATGCAGCAGCTCCGCCGCCGCCAGCGCTTCGTTGATCAATATGCCGTAGGTCAGGATGGTGCAGTCGTTTCCCTGCCGCAGCTCCGTAAAGGTCTCGCTGCCGCAGCAGCCCCGGTACGCGCCCTCCCCGCCGCGGGGATATCGGACAGCCACCGGGCCGGTCAGCTCAAATACCGCACGCCGCAGCATCTGCCGCAGCTCGGCAAAACTGGCGGGACATAGCACCGTCATATGGGGCACCTGTGCCAGATACAGCGCGTCAAAGCAGCCGTGATGGGTCTCGCCGTCGGCGCCCACAAGGCCCGCCCGGTCAACGCCCAGCACCACATGCAGGCCGTCCAGCGCCACATCCTGCATCAGCTGATCGTAGCCCCGCTGCAAAAAGCTGGAATACACGGCAAACACCGGCAAAAGCCCCTGCTTGGCCATGCCGCCCGCCATGGATACGGCGTGACCCTCGGCGATGCCCACATCAAAGAGCCGCTTGGGGTATTTCCGGGCAAACTCCGTCAAACCGGTGCCCTCCTGCATGGCGGCGGTGATGGCGCACACGCGGTCATCCTCCCCCGCCAGCTTGGTCAATTCCTGACCGAACACATGGGAGAAATCCGTTCCCGACGGCTTCAGCGGCTTTCCGGTGTCCGGCGCAAAGGGCGACACGCCGTGATAATCGGCGGGGTGCTCCTCCGCCGGAGCGTAGCCCCTCCCCTTCACGGTACGCACATGCAGCAGCACGGGGCGGCGCTGCTCCTTGGCCCATCGCAGCGCCTGCTCCAGCGACTCCACGTCGTGGCCGTCCACCGGCCCCATGTAGGCAAAGCCCATACTCTCGAACATGGAGCTGCCCGGCAGCAGCGTCTTTTTCAGCGCCGTTTTGACATCGTGGCTCACCTGATAGAGCTTGCCGCCCACCAGACTGCCGCCCAGCAGCTGGCGATAGCGCTTCTTAAATTCGTAATAGCCCGGCTGCGTCCGCAGACGGGACAGATGGCGGCTGACCGCGCCCACATTGGGCGCGATGGACATGCCGTTATCATTCAAAATGACGATCATCGGCTCGCCGGAGGCGCCCGCGTTATTCAGTCCCTCAAAGCTGAGACCGCCGCCCAGCGCACCGTCGCCGATCAGGGCGATCACGCTGTAATCCTCGTGCCGCATGGTGCGGGCTTTAGCCATGCCCAGCGCCACAGAGACAGAGTTGGAAGCATGGCCCGCCACAAAGGCGTCGTGGATGCTCTCATAAGGCTTGGGGAAGCCGGACAGTCCGCCCAATTGCCGCAGGGTGTCCATCCGCTCACGGCGGCCCGTCAGGATCTTATGGACATAGCACTGGTGGCCCACGTCGAACACCAGCCGGTCACGGGAGGTGTCAAACACCCGGTGGATGGCCACCGTCAGCTCCACGACACCCAGATTAGACGCCAAATGCCCGCCGGTTTTTGCCACGCTGCGTACCAGAAAGGCACGCAGCTCGTCGCAAAGCTGGCGGGTCTGCGCATGATTCAATGCCTTCACATCGGAAGGACTATGGATGGATTCCAACATCTGGGGTCATCCCTCATTTCAGCGATATAGATGCAGCGCGTGCATGATCCGCGCCACCCGGTACACCACGGCGGTACATTCATTGATGGCCACCTTCTTGAAAAGCGCCTTGCCGCCGATGGTCAGGCCGGAGATCAGCGCCGTCACGCCAATGGAGATCATCACATTGGTGGTGCTGAAGTCCCGCTGCAGGGCCGTCACGATCACCGCCGCGGTGGAGCCACTGACGATGCCGCAGATATCGCCCACCACGTCGTTGCACACAGAGCTGACGCGGTTGGCGTTGGACAGCAGCCGGATGGCCTCTTTGCCGCCCTTCTCCTTATGGGCGGCCATGGAGTGGAACGGCTTGGGATCCGCCGCCGTCACCGCCACGCCGATCATGTCGAACACGATGCCCAGCGCGATGAAGGCCAGCAGCACCAGCGTGGCCACCACATAGCCCGCGCCGCCCAGCGCCGTGGAGGATAAAAAGCTCAGCAGCGCGCTGAGCACCACTGCCAGAAAAAACACCCGCAGCGGCCAATGGTCGTTTTTCTTTTTGGGTTTGCCTTTGTCACTACTCAAGATGAAAAAACCTCATTTCAAAACGCATGTCGCGTTACCTATCTAAAATACTGAACAGGGCGGCTCCGGAAGTAAATCTTGCGGCTTAGGTACGGGTTGGTTTTCCCCACAGCATGCCTCTCGTCGCCGATCAGGTGGTTTCCCCTTAGATGCTGCATCGCGGCGTTACCGCGTCGCGAGACCCGACTGCCACTTAGTCCGCACTGCAATCCTTCCGAGGCCCCACTGAAATGGACAGCCTAGGTGATTTCCACAGCAGTCACGCCGCCTCTTATCCTCTTTTGCAGGCAGGGTTTCAAGGGAATCGCACGCGGGCCCTGGCCGGGGCCTTTGGTGCTTCAGCTCCCCTATTCACCGTGCCCACGCAAGGCAGGCTACTCTGCACACAGCGTTACGGCAGCAAAGGCCGGGTAGCACCGCAATGCAGGTTTCTTGCCATCCAAAGATGGCGTCATCTGCCTCGTACACAGGTCGCTTACCACAAGGGGAGTACGCCTGTGCACAACAGCAGGTCTCCACGGAAGCAGGGTCGGGTCCCTCATGCCATTGAGGGGCGCCCTACATCCGCAGGCGGGCATTTCGCACGCCTCCCTCCAGCACCCACCCCAAACTGGGCGTAAGAAGCAAGCACCAGAGGTTTCACAGTTGTGCCCTTTAAAGGATTTTTAGGCCCTTCTTAGGAGACGGCAGATCTGACTAGGATACTGCGCCGCTGTTCAGTAATTTCATATCATACCATACTTTCCTCCGTTTCGCAACTGGTTTTATGCAGAATATTCCGTATATACGACAACTTTACATCCACGCCGCCGGTTCCGCCGCTTTTCCCTATTGCTTTTTCTTCCCCGTCGTGGTATCATTGGTACATGTACCAAGTTATGTAGAGAGGATGAGACGACATGGCCATTACCAATGCCAGCCTTGCCGCCAAAAAACGTATTCTGACCGCATGTGTGCGGCTGTTTTTGGAAAAAGGCTACAAAGGCACCACTATTGCCGAGATACTGCGGGAGGCGGACGTATCCGCCAGCACCTTCCAGAACATCTTCCATGCCAAGGACGGCATACTGGTGGAGCTGGTGGAGTTCATGTTCGGCAACCAGTTCCGCACGGCCCGGCAGATGGCAGGCGAAACGCTGCCGCCGGTGTACGTCTACGCGGCGGAGACCGCCATCCAGATGACGCTGACGGAGCTGAACGAGAACCTGCGGGAAATTTATCTGGAGGCCTATACCCAGCCGGAGGCGGCGGAGTACATCCACCAGAACACCTCCACCGAGCTGTACCGCATCTTCTCCCCCTACCTCCCCGGCTATACGGAGAGCGATTTTTACGAGCTGGAGATCGGCTCGGCGGGCATCATGCGGGGCTATATGGCCCGCCGGTGCGACAAGTATTTCACGCTGGAGCGGAAGCTGCGGCGCTTTCTGGTGATGAGTCTCAGCGCCTATAAGGTGCCGGAGGAGGAGCAGGAGCGGGTGCTGGCCTTCGTGGCCGGGCTGGATGTCCGCAACCGGGCCGAGCAGGTGATGCACCAGCTGTTCGCGGCGCTGGCCATGCGGTTTGAATTCTCCCTGCAAGGGATCGAGGCATAAATGAGATAAGAGGAAACGACGACAGGACAGAAAGGACGGAACAGAGCACATGAAGAAACGAATATTGGCCATTGTGCTGGTGCTGATGCTGGCGCTGACGCTGCTGCCAACGGTGGCTTTTGCCACGGAGGGCTCGACATCACCGGAAATAATTTACAGGAATTGTCCTACATGCAATAAAAACACTAATCATGAAATTTTGGGGTATTCGCCTAATGGTAGTGGGGGACCGAGCGATTCTGCACATTATATGATCCGTAGGTGCAAAGAATGCGGTGTAGAAAACATTGTCGTTGACAGCGAGGGAAAATACAGCGAACATGTTCCTCTTGACGGCAGAGAGCCTACCTGTACAACAGGCAGAATCTGCGCAAAATGCAAACTGGAATACGGGAAGCTGGGTCACGACTGGAGCGCGTGGCAGTCCAATGGCGACAGCAAGACCCACACCCGCACCTGCAAGCGCACCGGCTGCGATGCGGTCGACACGGCGAACTACGGCGGCGACAGCACCGCGACCTGTGTCACTCCGGGCATATGCACCGGCTGCGGCCAGCAGTATTACACCGGACATAGCTTTCCTTCGAGGTGGAAATGGGACTCTGACACTGACGTAGGCAGGGACGCCGAAAGCCACTGGCTTCGCTGCCTCAACTGCACGGAAGGGAAAACATACGAGGGCGCTCATAGCTTCGTTCAGGGCACCTCGGATTCGTGCCTGAAGTCCAAGGCCACCTGCATCTCCCCGCCTGTGTACTACGAGAATTGCAGCACCTGCCACTACAAAGGAACGAACACTTATCTCCACCCGTGGTACGGAACTGACCCGAAGAACCACGAAGGCGGCACCGAGGTGAAGGACGCCAAGGCCGCCTCCTGCACCGAGAAGGGCTATACCGGCGACACCTACTGCAAGGGCTGCGGCGTCAAGCTGTCTGACGGCAAGGACATCCCCGCCACCGGCCACGACTGGGTCGACGCCACCTGCACCACGCCCAAGACCTGCAAGGTCTGCAAGGCCACCGAGGGCAACGCTCTCGGCCACACCGGCGGCACGGCCAACTGCCACACCAAGGCGGTGTGTGAGGTCTGCAAGGAGGCATACGGCGAATTTGACGCCACCAACCACGACGGCGGCACCGAGATCAAGGACGCAAAGGACGCCACCTGCACTGAGAAGGGCTACATCGGCGACACCTACTGCAAGGGCTGCAACGCAAAGCTGTTTGACGGCAAGGACATTCCCGCCGCCGGTCACAAGCTGACGCATGTCGCCGCCAAGAATCCTACCAGCTTCGTGGTGGGCAACATCGAGTACTGGTACTGCACCGTCTGCGGTAAGTATTTCCGCGACGCGGCAGCCACGCAGGAGATCACCAAGGAAGACACCGTGACCTATAAGGAAAGCGCTCCCGTTCAGGACAACAAGACGGTCAAGAGCTCCAAGACCGGTGACGCAGGCGTGATGCTATACGCGGGCATGGCGGTGCTGAGCCTGACCGGCTGCGCATGGCTGCGGCGGAAGGAAAAGTAATCCCCTGCTGACGCAGAAGAGCAAAGGATAGAAGCAACACAGGAAAGGAATTTTTCATGAAGAAACGATTATTTGCGGTCCTGCTGGCGCTGACGCTGGCACTGAGTCTGCTGCCAACGGCGGTATTTGCTGAGGGCGAGGACGGTGCGGCAGAGCCGCAGGAGCAGCAGCAAGAACAGGATCAGCCGGAGGAGACCCCGGCGGCCCAGCCTGCGGACGAGGAACAGCCGGAAAGCGGCGCTCCCGGCGTGGACAAACCCGCGGTGCAGTCCGCTGATCTGGGCATCGCCGTACAGGCGGCGCACACCCACTGCTACTGCGGCGGTAATGTCACGGCGGACGGTCATAACGACCATTCCAACGTGACCTATAAGGCATGCACCAGAGAAAACGAGCTTCGCCAGATTTTCGACATCGAAAAGGTCGATGTAGCCTACGTGTATCTGAAGAATGACATAACATTAGACGACAATTTGATTATTCAGGCATTAGATGGCCAGAAACCAAGGACGCTCTATCTCTGCCTGAACGGGCATACGCTCAATTTGGGACAATACTATATTTGGGTTGGCAATAGGGAGGGCACACTTTATCTGTGTGATTGCAGCGCCCAAAAGACGGGAACGGTTTCCGGCGGTTCAAGAGGCTGCGTCAGTGTTGACGATTATATCAATTATAATGCTACTTTTAACATGTACGGCGGCACGCTGAAAGGCGGCAATAGAACAGGCACTGGCGGCGGCGTTGATATAGTAAACGGCACGATGAACCTATACGGCGGCACCATCACCGAGAACACAGCCACCAGTGACGGCGGCGGTATCTATGTGAGCAGCAAGGGCGCATTGAATCTGTACGGCGGCACCATCACCAAGAACACGGTCAATGCAAATGAGGGCCACCACGGCGGCGGTGTTTACGTGGAAAGCAATCAGTGGAGCGGCGTCGGCAAGATCAGCATCTCCGGTTCCCCCGTTATTACCGGGAACACCCGGACGTATACAGATGCCACGACAGGTGCATCAACCTCGACCACCGAAAACCTGTATCTGTCGTATGGGTTTTATAATAGTGGTAAGTTCCCGACCATCACGCTTGGCACCCTCACCAGCGGCGCGAACATCGGCATTTCAACCGGCTTCTGCGTATTCTCCACCGCCAGTGAAATCGACTATTCCGAATACTTCTCTTCCGATGACACCGGACGCCATGTGGAATACAATGCCAACAAGGCGCTGGAGCTGAAAGCCGGCGCGGGCCATGTCCACTCCGGCGGTACGGCCTATTGCAACAAAAGAGCCGTCTGCTCGACCTGCGGCAACGAATACGGCAGCTTTGACCCCGAGAACCACAGTGGGCGTAAGTCGAACGAGTGGCATAAAGACGACAATGAACACTGGCAGGAATACACCTGCTGCAATGCAGAGATAAATCGCGCTGCGCACCACGGCGGCATGGCCACCTGCGAGAGCAGGGCAACCTGTGAGGGCTGCGGTACCCGATACGGTACGTTTAATGCCGCCAACCACGACGGCGGCACCGAGCTGAAAAACATCAAGGCTGCCACCTGCACCGAGAAGGGCTACACCGGCGACACCTACTGCAAGGGCTGTAACGCAAAGCTGGCTGACGGTAAGGATATCCCCGCCGCCGGTCACAAGCTGAAGCACGTCCCGGCCAAGAAGCCCACCAGCTTCGTGGCAGGCAACATCGAATACTGGTACTGCACCGTCTGCGGCAAGTACTTCCGCGACGCGGCGGCTACACAGGAGATCACCAAGGAGGCCACCGTGACCCATAAGGAGAGCGCTCCCATTCAGGACAACAAGACGGTCAAGAGCTCCAAGACCGGCGACGCGGGCGTGATGCTGTATGCGGGCATGGCGGTGCTGAGCCTGACCGGCTGCGCATGGCTGCGGCGGAAGGAAAAGTAAACGTTCTTCATTCTCCTCAGCAGATTTAGGTAGGGAAAAGGACAGGCGCGTCTGCGCCTGTCCTTTTCTCGTGTCGGTTTTTACTTGTTCCGGCCTACCATGCGGTCGGCCAGCTCCCACAGGAACATATGATCCGACCAGTTGGCTACGGCGGCCTTGGCACTCTCCGTGCAGCACTCCACCTCTTTGGCGCAGCCGTCCAGCCCCAGCACGTCCACAAACGTGACCTTGCCCTCCTCCTTATCGGAGCCGATGGGCTTGCCGAACACGGCGGCGTCACCCACCACGTCCAGCATATCGTCCCGGATCTGGAACGCCTTGCCGATGCCGTCGGCGTAGGCCATCGCCTGAGAGCGCATGCCCTGATTCATCTTGGCGGCCACGCAGCCCAGCTCCGCCGCGCCGGAGATCATCACGCCGGTTTTCAGGCGGTTCAGCTGGGTCAGGCCCTCGGCGGTGTCCACGTTATATACGGTGTCCAGCACCTGACCGCCCACCATACCGTCCGCGCCGCATGCCCGGACCAGCACCCGCAGCGCCTCCAGCTTCGTGTCGGCAGGCAGCATGGGCGCGTCCAGAATCAGGCGGAACGCCTCCGGCTGGAGGGCGTCGCCCGCCAGAACGGCCAGCGTCTCGCCGTAGGCCTTATGGCAAGTAGGCTTGCCCCGGCGCAGGTCGTCATCGTCCATACAGGGCAGGTCGTCGTGGATGAGGCTGTAATTATGCACCAGCTCCAGCGCACAGCCGAAGGGCAGCGCCAGATGCCAGTCGATGCCGCCCAGACGGGCGAACTCCAGCGTCAGCACCGGGCGGATGCGCTTGCCGCCGCCCAGAATGGCGTAGCGCATGGCCTCGTACAGTCGGCCATAGGCCACTTTTCCCGTGAACAGGCCGTCCAGATACTTTTCAATGGCCTGCTGGTATTCCTTGTATCTCGCTTCGTAATCCATATTATTCCTCGCTTAAAAAATCACTTTCGATGGGAGCGCCGTCGGGGCCCTTCATCAGCTTGACCACCTGCTGCTCCGCCTTGTCCAGTTCCGTGCGGCACTGGACGATCAGCTTCGTGCCCTCCTCAAACAGCTTCAGGGAGTCGCTCAGCTGGGCGTCGCCCTTTTCCAGCTTGCCCACGATCTCCTCCAGCCGCGCCATGTTTTCCTCAAACGTCTTTTTTGCCGCCATATGTCAATCCTCCTTATGGTCAACGGTGCAGTCCAGCGCGCCCTGCCCCAGCTGCACATGTATCCTGTCGCCTTCCTTTACCTGCCGGCTTGTCCGCAAAACCGTGCCGTCTGCCGCCTGCACCATGGCGTAGCCCCGGCCCAGCACCTTCAGCGGGCTGAGGGCGTCCAGTGACGCCGCCAGCGCGGTGAACCGCTGCTGCCGTGCGCTCAGCTGCCGGTGTGCCGTCAGGCCCAGACGCTGCTGCACGCTGTCCAGCTGCATCCGCCGGTCGTCGATAAACGCCATGGGATCGGTCAGCACCCGTTTGGCCGCCAGCGCCTTCAGTTGGGTATCCGCCTTCTCCAGCGTGTTCAGTGTTCCCTGCGCCATGGCGCGGGACGCACTGTCCAGCTGCTTCAGAAGCTCCGCCTGATCCGGCACGGCGATCTCCGCCGCGTTGGAGGGTGTGGACGCCCGGCGGTCCGCCACGAAGTCGGAGATGGTCACATCCGGCTCATGCCCCACGGCGGAGATCACCGGGATCTCCGATGCGTAGATGGCCCGCGCCACCCGCTCGTCGTTGAAGGCCCACAGATCCTCGATAGAGCCGCCGCCCCGGCCCACGATCAGCACATCCGCCAGATGCCAGCGGTTGGCGTAGCGGATGGCGCCCACGATCTCCGGCGGCGCTTCCACGCCCTGCACCCGCACCGGCAGCAACAGCACCTTTGCGATGGGATAGCGCCGCCGCAGAATACGGATCATATCGTGTACCGCCGCGCCTGCCGACGAGGTGACGATGGCGATGCGCTGTGGGTACAGCGGCAGCGGCTTTTTGTGGGCGGGATCGAACAGGCCCTCCCGGTTCAGCTTGTCCTTCAGCTGCTCAAAGGCCACATACAGATCGCCGATGCCGTCCGCCGACAGGGACGTGCAGTACAGCTGATACGCGCCGTCACGGGGATAGACGCTGATGCGTCCTCCGGCGATGACCTGCATGCCGCTCTCGGGGCGGAACCGCAGCTTTCCCGCGCTGCCCCGGAACATGACGCAGCGGATAGCGCTCTCGCCGTCCTTTAAGGTGAAATAGTGGTGTCCGGAGGGGTATATCTTATAGTTGGACAGCTCGCCCCGGATCAGCAGGTCTCCCAGCTGGGGCACGCCGTCGATGACGCTCTTGATGTACTGGTTGACCTCCGTCACGCTGAAAACATGTTGCTCCATGTGCGCTCCTCTACTGAAAAGAGCAGGGCCTCCGCCCTGCCCTTTTGTGTTTACTCCTTGATCTCCTGCCGCAGGAAGCTGCCCAGTATGCCGTTGACGAACTTGGCCGTCTCCGGCTCGTCGTACTTGCGGGTCAGCTCCACCGCCTCGTTGATGGCGACGCCGTGGGGGATATCCGGCATATACATGATCTCGTACATGGCCAGCCGCATGATGGCCGAGGCCACCAGCGAAATGCGGTCGAAGCGCCAGCCCTTGGCGTACTTTTCGATGTAGGTGTCCAGCTCGGCGGCGTGCTCCGCCACGCCGGAGACCAGACGGCGGATGTAGGCCTCCTGCTTGGCATTGGGCCGCTGGGCGTACAGGTCACACTCCGGGGCCAGCTCGGCGAACTTCTCCGCAGACAGGTAGTGATCCAGAAATTCCCCGATAGGCAGGTCGGTAAAGCTCAGCTCAAACGCCAGATGCATGGCGATCTCACGGGCAGTATTGCGTGTCATACTCTTCTCTCTCTTTTTCGTCGGTTTAGTTGAAGCTGATGCCGCCCACATGGACGTTCACGGCGGACACGGGATAGCCGGTGGTGCTCTCCAGCGCCTGATAGACGGCGTTCTGTGCCTTCTTGGCCACCTCGCCGATGGTGCAGCCGTAGCGCACGGTAATGAACACGTTCACCATGATGGCGTCGCCGTCCATCTCCACGCGGATGCCCTTGGCGGTCATCTTCTTGCCGCCCATGAAGTCCGACACGTTGGCGCTCATCAATCCGGTGACATCCTCCACCTCCAGCACGGCGGCGGACGCGATGGACGCCACCACCTCCTCAGAGATCTGGATGGTGCCCAGCTCCTCCTGATGGGTCATATACTCTTTATTCTCAGGCATAACGATGTGTCTCCTTGCAATAAAACTCATTCGTAAAATTCAGTATACCATTTCCCGCCGGAAATTACAACAACAATTTGCAGCGGAAACGGTAAAAATGCTTCGCAGAATTCGCCGCCCGAAGGCGGCGAACTTTTCTATCATGCCGCCTTCGGCGGCATACCTCAGCTTTTCACTCTTCACTTTTCTCTCTTATCTGCACCCGCAGGGTGTTTCAGTCCGCCTCCATGATCTTGATCTGTCCGGCGGTGTACTGGGTCTCGTTGATGACGATGTCCTTGATCCGGGCTACGTCCGTGGCGTCAAGGCCGTTCTCACCGGCAGCCACTACCACGCTGCATGAATCCGAGCCCATGAACACCACGCAGTCGGCGTAGCCCTTGGCTGTCACCAGATTCTCGATCTGAGCCTCCGCCACGGTGTAGCCTGCCAGCACCTGCAGAGTCTGGCTGGCCTCGTTGCACACCTCCTCGGTGGCGTTTTCGTCCAGCTCCGCCTCCTGCAGCATGCTGATGGCGCTGTCGCGTGCCTGCTTACGGCTGAGCCGTGCCGTGGCAAAGTAGTCGTTTTCGCTGGCCGCCGTATCGCTGGCTACGGTGACGCCCTCGCCGTTCTCGTTGACCAGCGTGGCCTGCCCCAGGATCTTCTCTGTGCCCGCCACGTTTCCGGCATACCGCCAGTTCAGGTAGACCGACGTTCCCACCAGCACCAGCACCGCCAGTACCACCGCCGGACGCTTCCAGTTCTTCTTCCATTGGATCTTCATGCTCTTGCCCTCCTGCTTTCCGCTATATTCTTATTTCCATTGCACCACCGTGATCTTGTCGCTGCCCAATCCTGTCAGCACTGACACCGCCTGAATGACCGCCAGATGGACGCTGCTGTCGCCTGCGCCCTGACAGACCACCACCGCGCCCTGATAAACGGGGTAGGTCTGCTCCGTCACCACCACGTCCTCATAGCCGCTGCCCCGGTTCAGCGTCACTACGTCCCGGTCCTGACGGTTTTCCGTGTCCCGCAGGCTGGTGCTGCGGTTCTCCGCCAATTGCAGGGACGAACCGCTTTTCAATGTCAGCATCACCTGCACCTGCCCTACGCCCCGGATGCGGCCCAGCAGCTGCTCCAGCCGTTTCTCCGTCTCCGCCAGGGAATATGCCTCGGACACGTTCACCGGCTGGTCGGACGCGGTCTGCTGCTCTCCCTTTCCGGAGGGCAGCAGCATCAGCACCACACCGGCCAGCACCACCAGCGCCACATATTTGTACTTTTTTACATAGGATATGAGCTTCTCCTTCGCCATATGCCTCACTCCGTTTCCTGCCAGTGCTGACAGTCCGCACCGATGCCCAGATCGGTCCCGATCACCTCCGCCAGCGCCGGGTTCCTTGGGATATCCAGCGTCACCTCCACCGGAAACGGCACGCCGTCCCGCTCCTGACAGACCACCTCCGGATGACAGGTCAGACCCAGTGCCGCCGCTTTTTCTGAAATATATGCGGCGGTCTCCTGTTGTATGATGGCTGCCATCTCCTGCCGGTTGGCGTCGGTATATGCTTCTGTCTGCTGCTGGATGGCGCCCTCCCACGCTTCGTACTGCCAGCGGAGGCTGTCCATATCCAGCGTCAGCAATGGCCGGAGCACCACCAGCAGCATCACAAGGCCGCCGGTGCATTTGGCAATGGTCAGCAAAGCGCCCTTGGGCACCAGCGCGTAGAGGATGGACAGCACCATGGCCGCCGCCACGATACCGAAGAGCCATGTCCGGAAAACACTCATGGGATCACCACCGATACAGAGGATGTGATAGAGATCAACAGCAGCAGGGCACAGCTGCCCACCATGCCCAGCATCAGGCCGAAGGCGCTGCCCAGCGCGTCGATCAGCTCCACCAGCGTGCCGTTTCCGGCGGTGCCCGCCAGAAAGGCCGTGATCTTATACAGCAGGTACTGCACCGCCAGCCGCAGGAAGGGCGTCAGACAGGTGGCCAGCACCGCCAGCATACCGAAAATGCCGATGGAGTTTTTCAAAAGTCCCGCGCCGGACAGCACGCTGCCGCTGGCCTGGGAGATAATGCCGCCCACCACCGGCACAGCCGTGGAGATGACCGTGCGGGTCACCTGTAAGGTCAGCGCGTCGGCGGAGGTGGCCGCCGCACCGGAGATGGTCAGATAGCCGGTAAACAGCACCAAAGCAGCAGTCAGCGCCCATGTGACCACCTTCTTGATGCCGGCGGCGATGCGCTTGAGGGGATTTCCCGGCAGCATGGCGTCGGCGGCGGACGCCGCCACATAGAAGTACAGCAGCGGCAGCAGCACACTGTGGATCAACGTCATCAGGAGGTTGGCGAAGAACACCGTAGCCACCTGCCGCACACCGGCCGACACGATGCCGCCGCTGGCCGCCACCGCCGCCGCCAGCGACGGCAGCAGCGCCTTGCTGAGTACATCCAGCTGCTCCATGGTCTCCGCTCCCGCGCCCATCATGGTCTGCACGTCGCCCGCCGCCGTCAGTGTGATGACCAGCACGAAGGACAGCGGCACAAAATTGGCCATCATCGGATGCTCCGCCGCCTGAAAGCTGCCCTCCGCCACGCCGTACAGCAGCACCGCGCCCAGCAGCACCACCATCACCCGCAGGCTGCTGCGGAACTCCGCCGCCAGCAGCTGGCAGGCTTTGTCCCACAGCTGCGTCGCGCCCTTTGACAACGTACCGTTGTCGGCAGCTTCCTCGCCCAGCTGCTCCAGCAGCTCCTGCGCGTCGGGAGAAAGCGTGTCCTCCACCTCCTCCGGCAGCGCCGCCCACGCCGGTACGGCGCACAGCAGCAGCAACAGAAGCGCCGCCGCGGCCACGATACGCCCCTTCACAGCAGTCCCTCCAGCATCTGCCACGCCGCCCGGAACAGCGGCAGCGACACCAGCAGCGCGGCGAAGGCGCCCGCGACCTCCACCAATCCCGCCATAGCGCCCTCCCCCGCGTCCCGGCACAGCGCGCCGCCGGTGCGGCTGACAAGGGCGATAGCTACCGTTTTCAGCAGCGGCGTGAACAGCTCGGCGGACAGGCCGCCCCAGTCCAGCAGCTCCCGCAGGAAGTCTGTGACCTCCTCCAGTCCCCTTGCCAGCGCCGCCAGCACCACCACGCATACCGCCAGCGCCAGCAGCAGCGCCGTGTCGGGGCTTGTCTTTTTCATGAGCGCCGTCAGCACCGCGCCCAGCAGGCACACCGCCGCGATCTTGGCCGCCGCTTCCATTACAAAGAAAATAGGCTCTTGACCAGATCGAACAGGTCGCTGATCTGCTGCAAAAGCATCATCAGCACCACGATCAGCCCCGCCAGCGTGGTCAGCAGCGCCTGCTCGTCCCGGCCCGAGCGCACCAGTATCAGATTCAGCACCGCCACCAGTATCCCGATGGCGGCGATCTTGAAGATCAGATCCACATCCATGCTTTTCTCCTCACAGCAGCAAAATGATCAGCAGCCCCGCCGCCGACAACGCTCCCGCCAGCCACAGCTTCGTACTCTGCTTCTGCTGCTCTCCACGGCGGCGGCAGGTGTCCTTCAGCTGCCGTGCGGCATACAGCAGCGCGGCGGTCAGCTTCTCCTCGTCGCCGGACAGCTCCAGCACTGCCGCAGGCTCTGCCTCCGCAGGCAAAGCAAAAAACACGTGATACCAAGCCTCCTGTAAAGGTATACCACCTTGCAGCAGCTTTTCCACCCGGCGGAAGTATGCACCGGCCAGCGGATAGCGCTGCATGGCCGACAGGATATCCGGCAGGGGCTTTTTCTGCCAGCGGATGGCCGCCGCCATGGCGTCCAGTGCCGCCGCCAGCTCCCGCAGCAGCTGTGTCCGCCGCCGCTCCCGCCGCTGGTGGGCCGTAAAGGCCCACAGGGCCGCCGCCGCGATCAGCGCCGCGCCCAACAGCTTCCCCATCACAACACCGCCACCTGATAGCGGCGCTCCGCGCCATGGCGCGTGATGGTGACTGCCCGCTCGAACACCTTCAGCTTCAGCAGCTGGGCGAACAGCGGCTTGCGCTTCAGCTCCTCCACATCCGCCGCGTGAATGGTAGCCAGCAGCGCCACGCCGCAGTTGGCGGCGGCGGACATGGCGTACAGATCCTCCCGCAGGGTGATCTCGTCCACGGCGATGATCTGGGGATTGGCGGAGCGCAGCACCATGGGGATGCCCGCCGTCTTGGGGCAGCCGTCCAGCACGTCCGTATGGCAGCCCACCGCCAACTGCGGCACACCACGGTGCATCCCGGCGATCTCGCCCCGTTCATCCACCACCGCCACGCGCCGGGCGGCGTGGAGGTCGGAGCCGTTGGACAGGGCGCGGATCATATCCCGCAGCAGCGTGGTCTTGCCCAGTCCCGGCGGCGAGAGGATCACCGTGGAGCAGAAGCGCTCCCCCTCCCACAGCTGGGGCAGCATCGTGTCGGACAGCCCCTCCTGCTCCCGGCCGATGCGGATGCAGACGGAGGAAAAGTCCCGCAGGTTGCGGCTGCCGCCCTCCCGCACCACGGCAGTGCCGCACACGCCCACGCGGAAACCGCCGGGTGCGGTGAGATAGCCCTGCGCCAGCGTGTCGGTGACGGCGTAGCGGGAATAGCCGGTGACCAGATCGCACAGCTGCTCCAGATCGGCCTGCGAGACGCAGGGCCGGGGCAGCTCCTGCGAGGGCCATATCTCCCCCTCCGGCAGCAGCACCGTCATGGGCTGTCCCGCCCGCAATCGCAGCTCCTCCGCCCGGACCTTCTGATGATCCGGCAGCTGGCGGGCCAGCCGCTGCCATTTGGCAGGCAGCAGCAGCGCCGCCTGCTCGTACCGCGCGATGGCGTACCGCTCGTCCATCCGACCACTTCCCTCCTGTTTGATACTCCACTGTATGAGAGCATGGACAGGGTTATGACAACAAAAAAACACGCCCCGGCCAGATGGCCGGGGCGTGGTGTGGGTATATGATGTTATTCTTCCAATTGGCAGCCGCAGCTGGGGCAATGCTCCGGGATCCCGCTCTTTGTGTTCAGGTGTGCGTGACAACGGGGACAGCGGCAGTATTTATGGTATTGGATGCAGGCATAGGCCAAGACGCCTATGGCGACAACGCCGATGATCCACAAGTCGGTCAAACGGCTCAGCACACCCAGTACACCGACGATCGGCATACAGCTCCAGTACACTTTGCTGCTCTTCTTATAGTCCATTCTCTGTCCTCCTTACCCCCCGTAGAGGGCGGTGACCATCTGGGAATAGACCTGTTCGGGGTTGTCGCGGAAGCGCTGGGCCAGATCGTCGGCCATCTCCTTGGTGGCCACCATCAATTGCAGACGCATCACATTGTCCACATCGTCGTTAAGACTCAGCTCCACGGTGTAGGTGCCGTTCTCCCGGCGCTCCACGCTGGCGCGTACCTGCGCCCGGCGCACCAGTTCCTGCCGGTAGGCAATGACGAGCTGGGTCGCCTTCATGCGGACGGAATAGGGCAGACTGGACTGGCAGATCTTGCTGTTCTTCAAGCCCTTTGGCGTAATGACGTACTTCTGCTCCTCGTTGATGCGCAGATGGTCGGTGTCCACCAGCTCGCTGAGGCACTGGGAAAAATCAAAATAGTCGATGCCGTCGTCGATCATGGTAAGCTCCTGTATATCGCTCAGTGGCATAGGCTCCGCCACACCGGCGGCCACATATAGGATCAGAAACTTGATCTCCAGCTTGTCGCGGATGAATCCAACGCTCATACCATCACGCTCCTTCTTTGTCTATGATACGGAATTTTTGGAAATTTGTCAACGCTCCCGCACCACCACGTTCTCCTCCCCCAGCCATTGGCGGCACTCTGCCAGCAGGGCCGGATGGTTCAGGCATTTGCCCGCCAGCAGCTTTCCCGTGTCGGCCAGACGGATCTTCACGGGGGTCTCCCCTTCGAACATGGTCATGACCAGACGGATATGGCGGAAGGCCACGCTGTCCATGCCGGGGAAGCGCAGGAAGATGGTGGCGGTCTTTTTCGCTTTGGGCGGCTCCGGCGCGGCGGGGACGGCCTTGGTATCCAGCGGATAGATGGTGTCGCACATGATCTGAGGCGGCTTTTCGTCCCGCACCGACAGACGGCCCTTCACCACTACCGGAGTATTGACAGCCATATAGCTGCCGCACTGCTCGATGGTACGGCTGAAGCACAGCAGCTCCATGGAGGCCACCTCGTCCTCCACCACCACATAGGCCATGAGGGAATTATTCTTGGTGGTGCGGGTACGGTTGGAGGTGACGATGCCCGCAATGGTGACGTTCTGCCCGTCGGCATAGCGGGTGGGGCCGCCCTCGGCGGCAAAGTCCTCCAGAATATCGTGGATAGGCACCGCACCGGCGGCACGGGCCGCGCCCCGGTAGTCGTTCATGGGGTGGCCGCTGAGGTACAGGCCCGTGGTCTCCTTCTCCATGAACATCCGCTCGGTGGCGGTATACTCCGGCAGGTCGGGCAGGTGGATGGACGCGGCCTGCGTATTGCCTCCGCCGCCCATGCCGAACATGTCCAGCTGGCCCTCCACATTGACCTTGCGGCTGTTGGCGATGGCGTCCAGCACCTTTTCGTACACCTGGATCAGCTGGGAGCGGTAGGCCCCCATGGTATCGAAAGCGCCCGCGCGGATCAGGTTTTCCACCGCCCGCTTGTTCATATCGCCGCAGTCGAACATCCGCTCGCAGAAGTCTTGGAATGAAGCAAAGGGGCCGTTCTTGTCCCGCTCGCGCACCAGCGCCTGAATGAAGCCCCGGCCAATGTTTTTGATGGCCACAAGGCCGAAGCGGATGCCGCCCTCCTCCACGGTAAAGCCGTCGTAGGAGCGGTTCACATCCGGCGGCAGCAGGGCAATGCCGCACTCCCGGCACTCGGCGATATACTCCGCCACCTTGTCGGAGTTGTCCAGCACCGAGGTCAGCAGCGCTGCCATATACTCGCGGGTATAATGGCACTTGAAATACGCCGTCTGATAGGCCACCACTGCGTAGCTGACGGCGTGGGCTTTGTTGAAGGCGTAGTTGGCAAAGTCGTAGATCTCGTCATAGATGGCCTGCGCGGTGGCCTCCGGGATGCCGTTGGCCACGCAGCCCTTGATGTTCCGGGCGGCGTCGCCGTGGAGGAAAGCCTCCCGCTCCCGTTCCACGTCCTTGGCCTTCTTCTTGGACATGGCGCGGCGCACCATGTCCGCCTGACCCAGCGAGTAGCCCGCCAGCTCCTGAAAGATCTTGATGACCTGCTCCTGATAGACGATGCAGCCGTAGGTGCCCGACAGGATAGGTTTCAGCGACGGGTGCTTATAGGTCACCAGCTTGGGATCGTGCTTGCAGGCGATGAACCGGGGGATGGATTCCATGGGGCCGGGACGGTACAGGGCTATGATGGCGGTGATATCCTCGATGGACTGGGGCTTCAGTCCCAGGCACACGCCGGTCATGCCGGTGGACTCCATCTGGAACACGCCGGAGGTGCGGCCCTCCGTCAGCATCCGGAACACCTCCGGATCGTCCATGGGGATCTTCTCCAGATCAAAGTCCGGGGTGTGGCGGTGTACCATCTTCACCGCGTCGTCCAGCACCGTCAGGTTCCGCAGGCCAAGGAAGTCCATTTTCAGCAGGCCCAGCTCCTCCAAGGTTATCATGTTGTACTGGCAGACGATGGACTCGTCATTCCGGGCCAGCGGCACATATTCATACACCGGCAGACGGGTAATGACCACACCGGCGGCGTGAGTGGAGGCGTGACGGGGCATACCCTCCAGCGCTCTGGCCATGTCGATGAGCCGCTTCACCCGCTCGTCTGATTCATAGAGGTCGGACAGCTGCTTGCTGAGCTTGAGGGCATCATCCAGCGTGATATGCAGCGCGCCGGGGCCGGAGGGCACCAGCTTGGCCACCACGTCCACCTCGGCATAGGTCATGTTCAGGGCGCGGCCCACATCCCGGATGGCACCCCGGGCGGCCATGGTGCCGAAGGTGACGATCTGGGCCACATGGTCGTCGCCGTACTTGCGGCGGACGTAGTCCACCACCTCGCCCCGGCGGGTATCACCGAAGTCCATGTCGATATCCGGCATGGACACACGCTCCGGATTCAGGAAGCGCTCGAAATACAGCTGATACTGCATGGGGTCGATGTCGGTGATGTGCAGGCAGTAGGCCACCATGGAGCCGGCGGCGCTGCCGCGGCCGGGGCCCACGGGGATGCCCGCCTGACGGGCATAGTTGACGAAGTCGGACACGATGAGAAAATAGTCTGTAAAACCCATTTTCTCGATCATGGCCAGCTCGTATTCCAGTTGTTTGCGGTACTCCGGCTTCGTATCGCCGTAGCGCCGGACAAAGCCCTCGTCGCACAGCTTGCGGAGATAGGTGGGCGAATCGTAGCCCGGCGGCAGCTTGAATTCCGGCAGGTGGTACTTGCCGAAGGTGAATTCCAGCTGGCAGCGGTCAGCAATGCGCTGGGTATTCTCCACCGCGTCGGGATAGCCGGAGAACAGCGCCTCCATTTCCTCGGTGGAGCGGAGGTAGAAGTTCCGTGGCTCGTAGCGCATGCGGTTCTCGTCGTCCACGGTCTTGCCGGTCTGGATGCACAGCAGTACATCGTGGCTCTCGGCGTCCTCCTTGCGGAGGTAGTGGGCGTCGTTGGTGCATACCAGCGGGATGCCGGTCTCGTTGTGCATCCGCAGCAGGGCGCGGTTCACCGTGGTCTGGTCGGCGATGCCGTGATCCTGCAATTCCAGATAGAAGTTGTCTTCTCCCAGAATGGAGCGCAGCTCCAGCGCGTAGGCCTTGGCCCCCTCATAGTCGCCGTTGATGATGCGTCGGGGGATCTCGCCGGCCAGGCAGGCGCTGAGACCGATCAGACCCTCGCTGTGCTCGCGCAGCAGATCAAGGTCGATGCGGGGCTTGATATAGAAGCCCTCGATATACGCCTGGGACACCATGTAGGACAGGTTGCGGTAGCCGGTCTCGTTCTTGCACAGCAATACCATATGGCGGGACTCGGCGTCAAACTCGTGCTGCTTGTCGAAGCGGGTGCGGCGGGCCACATACACCTCGCAGCCGATGACCGGGTGGATGCCCTCCGCCTTGCAGGCACGGTAGAAGTCGATAGCGCCGTACATGGCGCCGTGATCCGTAATGGCGCAGGCAGTCTGCCCCATCTCCTTGACCAGCTTCGGCAGGTCACGGATGCGGCAGGCGCCATCTAAGAGACTATATTCCGTATGGACATGAAGGTGGGCAAACGCCATTACTTTGCCTCCAGCTCAGCAAGCATATCGCTGAGCAGCTCCACGCCGGACACCACCAGCAGGCGGCAGTGCTGGGTCACACCCAGCTCCTGCGCGGTAGGCGTGCCCTCGATGTCCTTCTCCGCCAGCAGATCATGGCAGTCCAGCTTGCGGAAGCGCTCCGTAAACCGGCGCTGGAAGTCCTGCGTCAGCCGGGTGGAGCGCTTTTTGCCCTCGCCGCCGTTTTCTAGCGTGGCGGGATAGACCGCGCCCAGCACCACCGCCGCGGCGTTGACCACGCCGCACACGCCGCCGCAGCGCAGACCTCCGCCAAAGCCGCTGGCGATGGCCATGCTCTGCCGCTCCGTCAGGCCGGTAACATCCGTAAAGGCCAGCAGCACAGACTGTCCGCAGTTGAGACCCTTCTCATGAAATTCCCTGGCTCTTTGGCATCTTTCCATCTTTGTCATAGCTTTCGTGCCTCCTCCATGATCTTTCGTATCCGGTGGTTCAAACAGGATTTGCTGATGGGCGGTTCAAACAGCGCCGCCAGCTGGGCCAGCGGCAGCTCCGGGTTCTGCATCCGCAGCCGCGCCGTCTCCTGTATCTTCTCCGGCAGCCTTTCCAGCTGTCCGGCCTTTTCCAGCTTTTCGATGGCCTCCTGCTGGGCGGCCACCGCGTCCAGCGTTTTGTTCACGTTGGCCATGTCGCAGTTCATGGCCCGGTTGGCCCCGTTGCGGATCTCCTTGTCCACCTTGGCGGTCATGATCTCGGTGGCCGCCACCGGTGCGCCCAGCGTGGTCAGCAGATCCTCGATATGCTCGGACTGTTTGAAGTAGATGACGGCGCTGCCGCCCCGCATGACGCTGCGGGGCAGGAAGCCCATCTCCTGCAGAAGGGCCGATACCTCGCGGCTGGCCTGCACATGGGAGGTGGACAGCTCCAGATGATAGCGCTTCTCCGGGTCGGTAACGCTGCCGCCCGCCAGAAACGCGCCCCTCAGAAAGGACATGCGGCAGCAGTCCTCCTCCAGCATGGCGAAGTTCACATGCAGCACCAGCGACTGGCGGGGATCGTACCCCAGCGTATCCATGATGCGGCGCAGCTTGTCCGGCTCTGTGATCTGGAAGATCAGCTTGCTGCCGGGGGTCTCCTCCGTAGGCAGGCGGTCAAATTTCACATTGAAGGCCCGGTGGAACAGGCGGGGCAGACGCGCAGCAAACTCCGGATTCTCCGTGATGATGCGCACCTCCTGCATGGTGAAGGTGTTACAGTACAGCAGCACGCCATAGCACTCAGCGCGGGCGCAGCACAGCCGCTGCACCGCCGTGCGGCACAGCTCAGCCTTGGCCTTGTAGGAAAACGACTGCATGGGTCTTCCTCCTTCATGTGGGATCTTTCTGGGATGTATATTCCTCGTAAATGGTCATCAGCTCATGGGCCAGATGGCCGGGATTGTGCCGCACCAGCCCGTTTTCCAGACTGGCGATGGGCCGCTCGATCAGCTCCACGCCCAGCGCGCGGCACTTCTCCGTATCGTGATAGATAGGCTCCGCGCCCTCCTGCGCGTACCGCCGGGCGATACATTCGGGGATGGGCATGGAGTTGGTCAGGCACAGAGGGAACAGACGGGGATAGCTATGGCTGAACAGCGCCTGTATATGGTCGGAGACGGTATAACCCTCCGTCTCGCCCTCCTGCGTCATGACGTTGCAGACGTAAAGTTTTAACGCTTTACTATCCCTGATGGCATCGGCAATACCGTCCACCAGCAGGTTGGGGATGATGCTGGTATAGAGACTGCCCGGCGCCAGCACGATCATGTCGGCGCTATGCAGGGCCTCCACCGCCGCGTCCAGCGCCTTGGGGCGCTCCGGCAGCAGCCGCACCGATTTGATGC
Organism: bacterium; assembly: GCA_963640475.1. Lineage (GTDB taxonomy): Bacteria > Bacillota > Clostridia > Oscillospirales > Oscillospiraceae > Vescimonas. The sequence continues at coordinate 27,041 of CAVHYW010000008.1, forward strand.
GGCAGTCCTGCTCCTTCTTGCAGTAGAAGATATGGGATTCGCCCAGCACGGTGGCCCCGTTTTCAAAGGTGGCCTCCAGCTGCACGTTCTCGTTGGTCACCGGCAGCACACGGCCCGTGATGGCCAGCACCTTGCTGAGACCGGCCACCGCCTTGTCGAAGCTGGGCATGATATCGTTCAGCGCCGCCAGCAGCAGATTGCCAAGGCTCTGGCCCGCCAGCGAGCCGTCAGAAAACCGGTAGGCCATCAGCTGGGCCATCAGCGGCTCGCAGTTGGCCAGCGATTGCAGGCAGTTGCGGATATCGCCGGGGGCGGCCATACCCATATCCTGCCGCAGCATGCCGGTGCTGCCGCCGTCATCCGCCACCGTGACGATGGCGGTGATGTTGCGGGTATAGAGCTTCAGGCCCCGCAGCAGCGTGCTCAGGCCCGTGCCGCCGCCGATGCCCACCACCTTAGGGCCTTCCTCCGGCGGGATATGATATAAATAATGAGACATGGGATCGTCACTTCTTTCCAATCATCAGCGAGAGATATCCCGATGGCTCTCCGTCACGGCAAAGCCAGCCGCCGCCAGATCCTGCGCCAGCTGATGGGCCACCGCCACGCTGCGGTGGTGGCCGCCGGTGCAGCCTACGGAGAGTACCAGTACCGTCTTGCCTTCTTCATTATAAAAGGGCAGCAGGTACAGCAGCAGCTTTTCCAGCCGCTCCATGAACTCCCCCGTTTGGGGGAAGGAAAACACATAGTTGCGCACCGCCGCGTCCAGGCCGGTGCCCTTTTTCAGCTCCGGTACATAGTAGGGGTTGGGCAGGAAGCGCACGTCAAACACCAGATCCGACTCCATGGGCAGGCCGTGCTTGAAGCCGAAGCTCATCACGTCCACATGAAGGCCCTGCCTGTCCTTCTCCCGGCCGAACAGGTTCAAAAGCTCGCTGCGGAGCTTCCCCACCGAGAAGGTGGAGGTATCCAGCACATAGTCGGCATGATCCCGCACCGGCTGGAGCATCTGCCGCTCCAGCATCACCGCCTGCTCGATGTTCCGGCCCTCTGACGACAGCGGATGGGAACGGCGGGTCTCCTTATAGCGGTTGATGATAGCGGTGGTGTCCGCGTCCAGAAACAGCAGCCGGCAGTCCACCTCCGTGCGCTTCAGCCGCTCCAATGTGGCGATCAGCAGATCAAACGGCTCGCCCGCCCGCACATCGTACACCAGCGCCACCCGGTCATAATGACCCCGTGACGCAGCACAGAAGTCGGCGAACTTCACCATCATCTCCGCCGGAAGGTTATCCACGATATAGTAGCCGATATCCTCCAGAATGGAGGCAGCGCGGCTCTTACCGCTGCCGCTCATACCGGTAATGATCAGAATTTCCATAGGTTCTCCCCTGCTTTACTTCACAATGCGCACTTCCGGCTCCAGCGTCACGCCGGAGCGCTCCTTCACTCGGCGCTGCACCTCCGCCATCAGCGCCAGCACGTCGGCGCAGGTCGCGCCGCCCACGTTGATGACAAAGCCCGCGTGCTTTTCCGACACCTGCGCGCCGCCCACGGTCAGGCCCTTACAGCCCGCCTCCTCGATCAGGCGGCCCGCGAAGTGGCCCTCCGGCCGCTTGAAGGTGCTGCCCGCGCTGGGATACTCCAGCGGCTGGGAGGCCTTGCGCCGGGCCATCAGGTCATCCATGCGGCCGCGGATGGCGGCGCTGTCGTCCGGATGCAGGGCAAATACCGCGGACAGCACCACCGCGTCGGGATGCTCCGTCAGCAGACTGTGACGGTAGCCAAAGGCCATATCGGCGCAGGGAACGTTTTTCACGCCCTCTTCGGGGAACAGCACCGTGACGCTTTCGATGACCTGCGCCAGCTCGCCGCCGTAAGCGCCCGCGCTCATGCAAACGCCGCCGCCTACGCTGCCGGGGATGCCGTGGGCGAATTCCAGTCCCGCCAGTCCCTGTCCGCAGGCGAAAACCGCCGTGCGGGCCAACGATGTGCCCGCCCCGGCCCTGACGCGGCCGCCCTCCAGCAGCTGAATGTCCGCCATGTCGCGGGTGTTGATGACCAGCCGATCCATGCCCTCGTCGGGAAACAGCACGTTGGTGCCGTTGCCCAGCACATAGGGCTGTGCGCCGCACGCACCGGCGAAATTCAGCAGCAGCACCAGCTGCTCGGCATTCCGGGGAAAGGCCATCCGCCGGGCCGGGCCGCCGATGCGGAAGGAGGTGTATTTCGACAGCGGCTCCTCCGCCGACACGGGAAGGTCGGGCAGGTAGTCCCGCAGCTTTTCGTCCAGTTCTTCATACCAACGCATACAGCGCCTCCTTGTTTTCAGATGATCCGCTTATTCTTCCCCAGCAGCGCCGCGCCGATGACGCCGGCGTCGTTGCCCAGCTGCGCCTTGACGATCTTCGTCATTTTGTCGTAGTTGCAGGGCAGGCTGTGATCCGCCACCTGACGGCGCAGGGGCAGCAGAAGCTGCTCATCGGACTCGTTGCTGACGCCGCCGCCGATGGCCAGCGTATCCGGCTGGAAGATATTGATGATGTTCACGATACCGGCGGCGAGGTAGCGGATGTATTGGTCGCAGACCGCCTGCCCCACCGGGCAGCCCCGGCGGGCGGCGATAAAGGCCGACTGGCCGGACACATGATCGTCGTTCTCGGCGATGACCTGCGCCATGATGCTGTTGGGGTTCTCCTGCCATGCTTTGGCGGTCTGGCGCTTCAGGGCGCTGGCGGAGGCGTACCGCTCCCAGCAGCCGCGGCGGCCGCAGGGGCATTCCTCGCCGTCCATCTGGATGGACATGTGGCCCACCTCGCCCGCCATGCCGTTGGAGCCGTGGAATATCTTGCCGTTATGGATGATGCCGCCGCCTACGCCGGTACCCAGCGTGACGGTGATGAAGCGCTTGCTGCCCCGGCCGCCGCCCACATAGTATTCCGCCAGTGCCGCGCAGTTGGCGTCATTTTCTATGTACAGGGGCAGGTCGCTGAGCTGGTGGAACAGCCGCCGCAGCGGCACGTTCCGCAGCGGCAGGTTGCAGGTATACAGGATGGAGCCGCTCCGGATCTCCACCGCGCCGGGGCAGCCTACGCCCACGGAGAATATCTCGCCGATGTCGATGCCATAGTCGCGGCACAGCTCCGTCACCAGCGCATAGATGGTCCATGCCAGCGCCGCCGGATCGGCGATGCCCGCCACCTTCATTTTCCGGGTAGCCAGCAGCCGCCCCTCTTCGTCCACCAGACCGGCCTTCAGATTGGTGCCGCCGATGTCGATGCCGATGTATTTCATAGGTCGCTTCCGTTCTGCCGGCTCATGGCGTCCAGCTTGCTGTCGAATTGGGTCACGAAGTCGCGGCCCGCGTTATAGCCGTATTTCGTCTGGCGGTTCTTCATGGTGGCGATCTCCACGATACCGGCCAGATTTCGGCCGGGACGCACCGGGATGGTCACGATGGGCAGCGACACGTCCAGCAGCGTATACTGCTCCTCGCCCAGGCCCAGACGGTCATAGAACTTGCCGTCCTGCCACTGCTCCAGCTGGATCACCAGATCGATCTCCGTCTCGAACTGCACCGCGCCCATACCGAACAGCTGCTTCACATCGATGACGCCCACGCCGCGGATCTCGATATAGTGGCGGATCAGCTCCGGGGCCGTGCCGTGGAGGGTGTCGGAAATGCGCTTGATCTCCACCGCGTCGTCGGCCACCAGCTGGTGGCCGCGCTTGAGAAGCTCGATGGCCGTCTCGCTCTTGCCGATGCCGCTGTCGCCCAGGATCAGCACGCCCTGACCGTAAATGTTCATCAGTACGCCGTGGCGGGTGATCTGGGGCGCCAGCGCGTTATTGAGATAGTCAATGATATGACTGGTGGCGTCAACCGTATCACTGCCGGTGCGCAGCAGGGTGCGGCCATGCTTCTGGGCCATCTCCAGCAGCTCGTCGAACACCTCCAGATTACGGGAAATGATAAGGGCCGGAAAGCTGTAGCTCATCAGGCGGTTAAAGACCCGCGTCCGCTCCTCGGCAGTCATGCGGGAGAGAAAGCGCATCTCGCTCTTTCCCAAGATCAGCAGGCGCTTGGTGTCGAAATAATCATAAAACCCTACCAATTGCAGGGACGGACGGAACACGTCCGACACGGTAATGACGCAGGTATCGTAATCTCTGCCCTTGCAGAGGATCTCCATATGAAAGTATTCCGCCAGCTTCTTCACGCTGGCCGGGGTACGTCTCACTTTTTCCATGGTGCACTCCTTATGGTTTCTCTATCAAAGTATATTAGAAGTATTATACCGTATCCGCCCCTGTTTCGCAACTTTCCGCACCGAAAATTTTTTCAGTTTTTTGTCAAATAATGCTTGCATTTTGTTTCAACTTCTGGTATGATAGCTACTGCTTGTGAAACGGCAAGCATGATGTTACGACAGCAAGGAGGTGCAACGGATGGCTAAGTGCGAGTTCTGCGATAAGGGCGTGACCTTTGGTATCAAGGTTTCCCACTCTCATCGTCGTTCCAATCGTCCCTGGAAGCCCAACGTCAAGCGCGTGAAGGCTTTGATCAATGGTACGCCTCGCCATGTGTATGTTTGTACCCGGTGCCTGCGTTCCGGTAAAGTTACCCGCGCGATCTGAACATAACATGAGCAAAAGCTCTGTGGGAAACCACAGAGCTTTTTTCGTACCTGTACGGGGCCGCACCGCTTAAAATTTTTCTCCGCTTACCGCCCCAAACTGTCAATTTTTGTAAAACATGCTGAAATCCCCCCGTCCCTTCCACCACTTTTTTCAGGCAGAAGTGCTGTTGACCTTCTGACAGACGTGTGTTATAGTATCGCCAATCTTTGAAAGGAGCCAAAGCAAATGGTACAGAACATTCGTTATGCCGTCGCATATCGATTTTTTACCTATTACTTTTTTGCCGAAAAAGTAATAGCGATTTGTGATGCCCGTAATCGGAAAACTGTTTGCCCAATGCTTTGAGCGCCGCTCAAACTATTGCGTTAAATCAAACCCGTTGTATGGACCACAAGTCCGTGCAGCGGGTCTTTTTTTAACCAAAACACATTTTCAGGAGGAACATACCATGAAAGCCAAACGTATCACATCTCTTATCCTCGCCCTTGCACTGGCGCTGAGCCTGTGCCTGACCGGCTGTGGCAGTCAGGGCGGCGGCACCCAGGAGCCCGCCGGAGACAGCACCGGCAGTGACGACGCCAAGTACACCGTCGGCATCTGCCAGCTGGTGCAGCACGACGCGCTGGACGCCGCCACTCAGGGCTTTATCGACGCACTGAACGAAGCCCTGCCCGGTCAGGTGAAGATCGTTGAGAAGAACGCCTCCGGCGATTCCGTCAACTGCTCCACCATCGTCAACGGCTTTGTGTCCGACGGCGTGGATCTGATCATGGCCAACGCCACCGCTGCCCTGACCGCTGCCGCCTCCGCCACCAGCGACATCCCCATTCTGGGCACCTCCATCACCGCTTACGGCGTGGCGCTGGACATGGATGACTTCAACGGCACCGTGGGCGGCAACATCTCCGGCACCTCCGATCTGGCCGATCTGGAAAAGCAGGCTGCCATGATCACCGAGTGGTTCCCCGACGCCAAGAAGGTGGCCCTGCTGTTCTGCTCCGCCGAGCCCAACTCCCGCTATCAGATCGAAGAGGTCGCCAAGCATCTGGCTGATGCCGGTATCGAGACCGCGGAATACGCCTTCACCGACACCAACGATGTTGCCTCCGTCGCGCAGGCCGCCTGCGACTACGCCGACGTGATCTACATTCCCACCGATAACACCGCCGCCGCCAACACCGAAGCCATCGCCAATGTGCTGATCCCCGCCGGTGTGCCCGCCATCTGCGGTGAAGAGGGCATCTGCTCCGGCTGCGGCGTGGCAACTCTGTCCATCAGCTACTACGACCTGGGCAAGACCACCGGTCAGATGGCCGCCAAGATCCTGACCGGCGAGGCGGATATCTCCACCATGCCTATCGAATACACCACCGCGACCCCCAAGTACAATCCCACCATCTGCGAAGCGCTGGGCATCACCCCGCTGAGCGGCTACACCGCCATTGAGGACTGATCCCCACCTTCCCACGGGAGGATGCACCCGCATCCTCCCTACTCTGAAATCAAAGGAGCATGACCTATGAGTTTCCTTTCCTCGCTGATGAACGCGCTGCCCGGCGCTGTTGCCCAGGGACTGGCCTGGGGTATTATGGCCATCGGCGTTTACATCACCTTCCGTATTCTGGACGTTGCCGACCTGACGGTGGACGGCTCGCTGGCCACCGGCGGCGCGGTATGCGTCATGCTGATCCGGGCGGGCGTGAATCCGTGGCTGGCGATGCTGTGCGCCTTGATATCCGGCATGCTGGCCGGTCTGGTCACCGGGCTCTTCCACACCCGCTGCGGCATCCCCGCCATTCTGGCCGGTATCCTGACCCAGCTGGCGCTGTACTCCATCAACCTGCGGATCATGGGCGGTAAGGCCAATCAGGCTGTCAGCGTGGACAAGTACCACCTGCTGCTGAGCCAGCGGTACGTCCGCGAGCTGTCGCTGGACAATCCGCTGCCGCTGCTGATCGTGATGACCGCCGTGATCGTGGCCGCGCTGTACTGGTTCTTCGGCACGGAAAAAGGAAGCTCGCTCCGCGCTACCGGCGCAAATCCCCACATGGCCCGGGCCCAGGGCATCAACACCAACGCCAACATCGTGCTGGGCCTGATGCTCTCCAACGGTCTCGTGGCCCTGTCCGGTGCGCTGCTGGCCCAGTATCAGGGTTCCAGCGATATCAACATGGGCCGCGGCGCCATCGTCATCGGTCTGGCCGCCGTCATCATCGGTGAGGTGATCTTCGGCAAGCTGTCCCGCAGCGTCGGTGTCAAGCTGCTGGCCGTCTCCATCGGCGCTATCGTGTACTACATCGTCCTGCAGATTGTTCTTCAGATCGGTCTGAACACCAACGACCTGAAGCTCATCACGGCGCTGATCGTGGCAATCTTCCTGACGCTGTCCTATCTGAATCTGAAAAAGACCCGCCGCAAGCCCCAGCGCACCGCAAAGGAAGGAGTGGAGCAGCATGCTTGAACTGAAAGACCTGCATAAGACCTTCAACCCCGGCACTGTCAACGCGAAAACCGCACTGAACGGTCTGAGCCTGACACTGCGGGATGGCGAGTTTGTCACCGTCATCGGCGGCAACGGCGCGGGAAAATCCACCATGCTGAACGCCACCGCCGGTACGCTGAGCGTGGACTCCGGCGAGGTATATCTGGACGGCGTGGACGTGACCGACCTGCCGGAATACAAGCGGGCCGCCTACATTGGCCGCGTATTCCAAGATCCCATGATGGGCACGGCTCCCTCCATGCATATCGAGGAAAATCTGGCGCTGGCGGCACGGCGCGGCCAGAAGCGGGGCCTCCGCTGGGGCATCACCAAGGAGGAGCGGGCGAAATACCGCACGCTGCTGAGCGACTTGGGACTGGGCCTTGAGACCCGGCTCTCCTCCGAGGTCAGCACCCTGTCCGGCGGCCAGCGTCAGGCGCTGACGCTGCTGATGGCGACGCTGAAAAGCCCCAAGCTCCTGCTGCTGGACGAGCACACCGCCGCGCTGGATCCCAAGACTGCCGCCAAGGTCATGGCGCTGACAGATCGGATCGTCACAAAGGAACAGCTTACCACGCTGATGATCACCCACAACATGCGGGACGCCATCCAGTATGGCAGCCGCCTCGTCATGCTGCACGAGGGCCGGGTGATTTTGGATATCTCCGGCGAGGAGAAAAAGAAACTAACCGTGACCGACCTGCTGGCGCAATTCGCCAAGGTCAGCGGCGACGAGTTTTCCAGCGACCGGGCACTGCTCTCCTGACAATAGCATTTTCTGACCTTTCTCAATATGGTAAAAGGGCTGCTTCCCGCAGGAAGCAGCCCTTTGCCGTTTTCTTTTATCGTTCCGGGTCCCAAGAAGCCCGCTGGCGGTCGCCGCCGTCATCAGACTGGTCATAGCCGCCCCGCTGCTCCGGCGCTCAAATCCCAGATAGCGGGTGCCCTGAAACGTCAGCTCACCAAAGTCGCCCTCCGCCAGCTGACCGTACTCCCGGCCGCTGACGTGCAGCTCCATCCGGTCGCCGCTGGCCACCTGAAATGTCACATAATAGGTGGTGGAGGTGGTGGTATGCATGGCGCCGTTATCGCCGGTATTGTGGTGGTGTACATCAACATTCTGCCTTTTGGCCGCCACTGTGGCCTCCACCGTCAGGCGGGGCGAATTGTTGTTTTTATGCCATGTACTGATCCCCCGCACCGCCGTGACGATGAACATCACGATCACGATGCCGAACACCAGAACGAACATGATATTGAACATGCCGATCCCCATTCCAAATCCCATCGCGTTTCTCCTTTCTCCGGGTCAAAATGCTTTCTATGTTCCTATTCTATCCCATTGCCGCCGGAATGTCTATCAACTTCAGGTTGCATCACGGAAAATATCCCGCAACTTCAAGTTTACACGACCTTATTCCTTGGTTAGATGCCGCATAGCAGCCTTCAGCATCAGCTTTTTAGTGCCCACGGTGTCGAAGGCCACCTCGATCAGCGCGTCGCCGCCCATGGCCCGCACCGACAGCACCAGACCGTGGCCGAAGGCGGCGTGCTTCACGCTCTCGCCCGCCTTGATCTCCATCAGAGGTGCGCTCTCCTTCTTTGCCGCTGCCGCCGCATAGGCAGGCTTCTTCGCCGCGGGACGCTCGGCATAGCCCGCAGCGCTGCGGCCCGTATAGCCGCTGCCAAAGCCGCCGAAGGAGGTATCGTCATTGTAATCGTCGCTCCAATGGCGTTCCTGCCGGGGTTCCGGCTTGCCGATCCACTGGCTGTTCTCCTCCGGGATCTCCTCCAGAAAGCGGGAGGGCATGGCGGGGGTGGTGCGGCCGAACAGCATACGCTGCTTGGCGTGGGTCATGGTGAGATGCTCCCGGGCGCGGGTCATGGCCACATAGCACAGCCGCCGCTCCTCCTCCATCTCCTCCTCGTCGCCCATGGCGCGGTTGCCGGGGAACAGGCCGTCCTCCATGCCCACCACGAACACCTCGGGAAATTCCAGACCCTTGGCGCTGTGCATGGTCATCATCACCACGCAGTTGTCGCTCTCTTCGGTGCTGTCCAAATCGGTATACAGCGCCACCTCGTCCAGAAAGCCCGACAGGCTGGGATCGTCCGGCTGGTTATCCAGAAAGGCGTGGATGCTGGAGGTCAGTTCCTGCACGTTCTCCAGCCGTCCTCGGCTCTCCATGTCGTTTTTCTCCGTCAGCATGGCGGTGTAGCCGCTGCGGCTGCAGACAAATTCATAGAACTCCGGCAAGGGCATCTCCCCCACCTTGGCCCGCATTTCCTCCATCAGCGCCGTGAAGCCTTCCAGCTTTACAGCAGCCGATTTCAGTTCCGGATAGCCGGAGGCATGGCGGAAGATCTCATACAGCGGCACGCCCTGAGCCGTAGCCAGTATCTGGGCCTTGTCCACGGTGGCCGCGCCGATCTTGCGGGAGGGCACGTTAACGATGCGCCGCAGCCGCAGATCGTCGGTGGGGTTGTTGATGACGCACAGATACGCCAGCATGTCCTTGATCTCGGCCCGGTCGAAGAACTTCATGCCGCCGATGATCTTATAGGGCACGCCGCTGCGCTTGAAGGCATATTCCAGCGCGTTGGACTGGGCGTTCATGCGGTAGAGCACCGCGTGATCCCGCCAGTTCATGCCGCGGTTGTAGTTCATCATCACCTGACCCACCACGAAATTAGCTTCGTCGCCCTCGTTAAAATTCGTCTTGATAAGCACCTTGTCCCCCGCGCCGTTGCGGGTCCACAGGGTCTTGCCCTTGCGCCCCTGATTGTGGCGGATGACGGCGTTGGCAGCGTCCAAGATGTTCTGGGTAGAGCGATAGTTCTGCTCCAGCCGGATCACCCGCGCGCCGCGATACTCCTTCTCAAAGCTGAGAATATTCTCGATATTGGCGCCCCGGAAGCGATAGATGCTCTGGTCGTCGTCGCCCACCACGCAGATGTTGCGATACCCGCCCGCCAGCAGGCTGGTCAGCAGGTATTGCAGGTGGTTGGTGTCCTGATACTCGTCCACCAGCACATAGCGGAACTTCCGCTGATAGTACTCCCGCACCTCGGGGCGGCTCTGCAGCAGCTGCACCGTCAGCAAAATGATGTCGTCAAAGTCCAGCACGTTGGCGTCCCGCAGCTTTTTCGTGTAAAGGGAATATACTTTCGCGATCCTGATCTTCCGCCAGTCGTTGTTCTTTTCCCAATAGGAACGGAAGTCCTCCGGCAGCATCATCTCGTCCTTTGCCCGGGAAATGACCGACACGATCTCTCGGACAGGGAAGGTCTTTTCATCCAGATCAAGCTCCTTCAGACAGTTCTTCACCACCCGCTTACTGTCGTCGGTGTCGTAGATGGTAAAGTCCCGGGAGTAGCCGATCTGCTCGATGTCCCGCCGCAGGATGCGGACGCAGGCGGAGTGGAAGGTGGACGCCCATACGTCGCGGGCCTCCTCCCCCAGCATGCGCTCCAGACGCTCCTTCAGCTCGTTGGCAGCCTTGTTGGTGAAGGTGATGGCCAGCACCTCCCATGGGCGGGCAGGCTCCACTGCGCACAGGTACTGCATCAGCGGACGCTGCTCCGGCGTGGGCTGGGCGGCATACGCTTCCAGAAAGGCCACCTCATCCTCGGAAATGGGCATGGGGATCTCGTCGGTGTCGCTGCCCCGGCCATAGCGCAGCAGATTGGCCACCCGGTGGATCAGCACCGTGGTCTTGCCGCTGCCCGCGCCCGCCAGCAGCAGAAGCGGCCCCTCGGTGGTCATGGTGCCCTGCTGCTGCATGTCGTTCAAATGGGCATAATCCACGGCGATGGCCTGCCGCCGCGCGTCTATGAACTTTTGTTCCAGTTCTGTCATATCTTGCGCTCCCCTATCCCTTGTGGTGTTTTTCCCTATTTTAATACAAAATCCTGCGCAGGTCAATATTCTCTGCAAAATTTAGAATTTTTGTTCGATTTTCTATTGACAGAAACGGTTGTTCGATATATAATGTGTCTCGAACAAAGATTCTAACGGAGGTAACTGTTATGGCAACTATCGGTTATGTGATCGTGATTTTGGGCGCGCTGTCCGTTTCTGTGAACCTGATGCATCTGATCGACCATCTGGAGCAGCCCCGCCGCACCCAGCGCCGCCGCAACGCGGCCTGAGCCATGGATCTTCTGGAAAAGCTGACCATCCTGTCGGACGCCGCCAAATACGACGCCGCCTGCACATCCAGCGGCGTCAAGCGGAAGTTCCAGCCCGGCAAGATCGGCAACACGTCCTCCTCCATTGCCGGCTGCTGCCACAGCTTTTCCGCCGACGGGCGCTGCGTCACGCTGCTGAAGGTGCTGATGACCAACAGCTGCGTCTATGACTGCAAGTACTGCGTCAACCGACGCTCCAACGACACGCGCCGCGCCGCCTTCACGCCCCGCGAGCTGGCGGAGCTGACCATCGGCTTCTACCGGCGGAACTATATCGAGGGGTTGTTCCTCTCCTCCGGTGTGCTGCGCAATGCCGACTACACCACCGAACAGATGATCCGCGCCCTGCGGATCCTGCGGCAGGAGTACGGCTTCAACGGCTATATCCACGCCAAGGCCATCCCCGGCACGTCACCGGAGCTGGTGCAGCAGCTGGGTCTGCTGGCCGACCGCATGAGCGTCAATATCGAGCTGCCCTCTCAGCAGGGGTTGCAGACGCTGGCCCCGGACAAGACCCGCGAGGCCATCCTGCGGCCCATGAGCCTCATTCGGGACAAGGTGTTTGAAAGCAAGCAGGAGTTGGTGAAGTACAAGCATGCGCCCTCCTTTGCCCCGGCGGGCCAGAGCACTCAGCTTATCGTAGGCGCCACCAAGGACACCGACCGGCATATCCTGCATCTGACGGAGGCCCTGTACCAGAAATACCGGCTGAAGCGGGTGTTCTACTCCGCCTATGTGCCGGTGGTGGAAAACAGCCTTCTCCCCGCGCTGGACACCAAGCCGCCGCTGCTGCGGGAGCACCGGCTCTATCAGGCGGACTGGCTGCTGCGGTTCTACGGCTTTCAGGCCAGTGAGCTGCTGGACGAAGCCCACCCGGACTTCAATCCGCACCTCGACCCCAAGTGCAGTTGGGCGGTGGCACATCTGGAACAGTTTCCCGTGGAAGTCATGCGGGCCGACTACGAAACACTGCTGCGGGTTCCGGGCATCGGCCCCACCAGTGCCAAACGGATCATCTCCGCCCGGCGCACGGCCCATCTGCGGTTCGAGGACTTGAAAAAGCTGGGTGTGGTGGTCAAGCGGGCGCAATATTTCGTTCTATGTGATGGCCGCGCCGCGCTGGGCCTGCGGTTCTCCCCCGCCACCATCGTGCAGCAGCTGGAAGCGGTGGAGCGGGGTCTGCTGCCCTCCGGCGAAATGCAGCAGCTGTCCCTGTTCGACGCTGTGGGGTAATGGAAATGGCATGGCGCGATGTGGTCTTTCAATACGACGGTACGTTCGAGGGTTTCCTGTGCTGCGTATTTGAAAGCTATGTAAATAAAGAATTCCCCATCGCCTTTTCCGGCGATGAGGAATGTTGGTCACTGTATGAGGTGCGCTATGTGGTGACCCAGTGGGAACACGCCCAGCGGGTCTATCAAAGCATTTTGCGGCGCTCCAAGGCGGCCGCCGATGTGGTGCGGCGCGGCTTTCTTACCTGTCTTCCGGAGAAGGAGAGCCATCTCTATGCCGTGATCAAAAAACTTTACGACGAAGGCCCCGCTTTTCTCCGCAACACCGCCGATCCGGTGTACTATCCCGTAGCCAAGGCGCTGCGGCATATGAGCGGCGAACTGGAAAAGCTGCGAGGCTTTGTGCGTTTTTCGGATTACAGCGGTGTACTGGGCGCGGAGATCGAACCGAAGAACCGCGTTCTTCCTCTGTTGCGGCGGCACTTCTGTGACCGCTACGCCAACGAGGCCTTCTTCATCTACGACCGCACCCATAAGGAGCTGCTGGTCTACGCGAAGAATCACTCCCGCATTCTTCCCATGGACAGTTTACAGCTGGCGCTGCCCGGTGACGAGGAGGTGGCGTTCCGCCGACTATGGAAGCGGTTCTATGAGACCATCGCCATCAAGGAGCGCTATAACCCCCGGTGTCAGAACACTTTCATGCCCAAGCGCTACCGCGGCACCATGACGGAGTTTCTGCCGGATGACTACGAGGCCCGGCAGCAGGGCATCAATCCGCCAGCAGCTTCCGGAGCTTTTCCAGCCCCCGATGCTCCAGCCGTGATATCTGCACCTGCGACACACCCACGATCCGGGCCGTCTGCTCCTGCGTCAAGCCCTTGAAAAACCGCAGCAGGATCGTCATGCGCTCCTTCTCCGGCAGGGTGTCGATGGCTTCCCGCAGGGCAATGCTCTCCACAAGGCGTTCTTCCTCCGCGTCGGTGCCCAATGTGGATTCCAGCGTCAGCCCCTCCGCCGTCTCCTGCTGCAAGGATTCCGGCGCCACGGTGGCAAGGTCGATACTGGCAATCTCCTCCACCGGCATGCCGGTGGCCTCCGACAGCTCGGACAGCCGGGCTTCCCTGCCCAGCTGATGCCGCAGCCGCTCGCGGGCTGACCAGAGGGTCTGCCCCTTCTCCCGGATGGTACGGCCCACCTTGATGGCGCCGTCATCCCGGAGAAAGCGTCGGATCTCGCCGGAGATCTTCGGCACGGCGTAGGTGGAGAACTGCGTGCCGTAGTTCAGGTCAAACCCCTTCACCGCCTTGATGAAGCCGATGCACCCCAGCTGATACAGGTCGTCCGTCTCCACGCCGCAGCCGTAGTAGCGCTTGACGATGGACCAGATCAGACCGCTGTTTTCCGTCAGCACCTGCTGACATGCCTCGTCATCACCGCCCTGCGCCCGCTCCAGCAGAGCAAACATCTCGCTCATCGCTTGATGCGGGCGGAGATCCTGCGGCGCATGGTCACGGTGGTGCCGCGCCCCGGCGTGGATTTGACGGTCAGGCGATCCATGAAGCTCTCCATGATGGTGAAGCCCATGCCGCTGCGCTCCTCACCGCCGGTGGTAAACATGGGCTGGCGCGCCTGCTGGATGTCCTCAATGCCTTTTCCCCAGTCCCGAACGGTGATCTCCAACGTGTTGTTTTCCAGCAGCTTCAGCTTCACCACGATCTTGCCCAGTTGATCCGGATAGCCGTGGACGATAGCATTGGTGACCGCCTCGCTGACGGCGGTCTTAATGTCCCCCAGCTCGTCCAGCGTGGGGTCCAGCTGCGCCGCAAAGCCCGCCGCCGCCACGCGGGCAAAGCTCTCATTACTGCTGCGGCTGAGAAATTCCAGTGTCACATAGTTTTCGATGCGATGCATATGTACGCTCCTCTCTGTCGATGATATGTCAATATCATTTTACCGTTTTTGTGCCGTTTCATTGATAGCCCCTCTATTGAATCGTCATCATGCGGCCGATGCCGGCGGCCTCCAACACCTTTTTCGGCTGGGGCGCTACATGATGCAGCTCCACACAGCCTCCCAGCTCCCGCATCCGCTGCCAGCCCCGCAGGGCCACGGCGATCCCGGCGCTGTCCATGAAGGTGATGCCGCTGAAATCCAGCACCAGCTCCGCAGGCAGAACCGCTTCGATCTCCCGCTCCAATCTGGTCAGCAGCCCTCTGGCTCCGTGATGATCCAGCTCTCCCTTCAGGTGCAGCTCCAGCACTCTGTCCTGACAAGTTGCCATTACTTCCATTTTCGACACTCCTTTTGCATGGTCTCATATATCACGCTTATTTGTTTTGCTTTTTTATATTTTTCTTATTGATATGCTTTGTATGGACATGCTGTTGGCATGTCCTTTTGCATAGCAAATAATCACCGTAGAGATTACTCTCTACGGTGATTATACGAAAATATGATTGCGTTTTTACACGAATTCCGCCGACATCACAGTGAAATCGAAGATTTTCCGCTGATCGCTGTCCGTCCGGAGACTCACAGCTTCATGGCGGCAGCGGATTCCTCCAGCTTGGCGATGAGGGCGCGGGCCTTCTCCGCCTTTTCCCGCTCGGCGTTCACCACGTTCTCCGGGGCACGGGAGGTGAAGGACTCGTTGGCCAGCTTGGCCTCGATGCGCTTCAGGTTATCCTCGGCCTTTGCCTTCTCCTTGGCGATGCGCTCCAGCTCGGCGGCGATGTCCACCAGCTCGGCCAGTGGCAGGTAGATGTTGGCGTCGTGGGTCACCACGGTGACCATACCCTTCAGGTCGGCGGGCACCTGATCGATAACGGTGACCTCGCTGGCGTAGGCCATGCGGGTGATGAAGTGCTTGCCCACGGCGTAGGTCTCGGGCCGCTTGGTTACCAAAATCATCTGCGCCTTTTTGGAGGGCGGCACGTTCATCTCGCTGCGGCGGGCGCGGACAGCGGTGATGGCGTCCTTGACGCACTCCATATCGGACTCCGCTTCGGGGAAGTGCAGGCTTTCCTGATAGGTGGGCCACGCGGCGCGGATCAGGAAATCGCCCTCGTGAGGCAGGGCCTGCCAGATCTCCTCCGTTAGGAACGGCATGAAGGGGTGCAGCAGTTCCAAAATACGCAGCAGCACATAGCACAGCACGTTCTCGGCGGCCAGCTTCGCCTCGGCATCCTCGCCGTTGAGGCGGGTCTTGGTCAGCTCGATATACCAATCGCAATAGGTGTCCCAAATGAAGTCGTAGATCTTGGCGGAGGCCACGCCCAGCTCGTAGGCATCCATGTTCTCGGTGACCTCGCGGATCAGGGTATTCAGCTTGCTGAGCACCCACTTATCCTCCAGCTCCAGCTTCTCCGGCAGCTGCACCTTGTCGATGGTCAGGTTCATCATGACGAAGCGGCTGGCGTTCCAAATTTTATTGGCGAAATTGCGCATTGCTTCACACTTCTCTACGAAGAAGCGCATGTCGTTGCCAGGGCTATTGCCGGTGATGAGGTTGAAGCGCAGGGCGTCGGCGCCGAACTTCTCGGCCATCTCCAGCGGATCGATGCCGTTGCCCAGAGACTTGGACATCTTGCGGCCCTTGTCATCGCGGACGAGGCCGTGGATGAACACGGTCTTAAAGGGCTCCTTCTTCATCTGCTCCATGCCGGAGAAGATCATGCGGGCCACCCAGAAGAAGATGATGTCATAGCCGGTGACCAGCACGGAGGTGGGGTACCAGTAGTTCAGGTCGGGGGCGTTCAGGTCGGGCCAGCCCAGTGTGGAGAAGGGCCACAGGGCGGAGCTGAACCAAGTATCCAGCACGTCCTCCTCACGGGTCAGGTGGGTGCAGCCGCACTTCTCGCACTTGGTGGGATCCTGACGGCTGACGTTGATATGGCCGCACTCGTCGCAATACCACGCGGGGATCTGATGGCCCCACCACAGCTGGCGAGAGATGCACCAGTCATGGACGTTCTCCATCCAGTTGATATAGGTCTTGGTGAAGCGCTCCGGCACGAACTTGACGGTGCCGTCCTCCACCACGCGGATGGCCTCCTTGGCAAGGGGCGCCATCTTCACGAACCACTGGGCGCTGATCAACGGCTCCACGTCGTTGTGGCAGCGATAGCAGGTGCCCACGTTGTGGCTGTAGGGCTCGGTCTTGACCAGATAGCCCTCAGCCTCCAGATCGGCCACGATGGCCTTGCGGCACTCGTAGCGATCCATGCCTTGATAGCGGCCGCCGTTCTCGTTGATGGTGCCGTCGTCGGCGATGCAGCGGATGACCTCCAGATTGTGGCGCAGGCCCACCTCGAAGTCATTGGGGTCATGGGCAGGCGTCATCTTCACCGCGCCGGTGCCGAAGCCGATCTCGCAGTATTCATCGCCCACGATGGGGATCTCGCGGTTCATGATGGGCAGGATGCACTTCTTGCCGATCAGGTGCTTGAACTTCTCGTCCTCCGGGTTCACGGCCACGCCGGTATCGCCCATCATGGTCTCGGGACGGGTGGTGGCGATGATGATATCGCCGGTGCCGTCGGCCAGCGGATAGCGGACGTACCACAGATGGCCGGGCTTCTCGGTGTATTCCACCTCGGCGTCGGACAGGGCGGTCAGGCAGTGGGGGCACCAGTTGATGATGCGGCTGCCCTTGTAGATCAGGCCCTTTTCATACAGCTCGCAGAAGGTCTCGCGGACGGCGCGGGAGCAGCCCTCGTCCATGGTGAAGCGGTCGCGGCTCCAGTCGCAGGAGGCGCCCATCTTCTTCTGCTGCTCCACGATGCGGCTGCCGTACTTCTCCTTCCAGGCCCAGACGCGCTCCAGGAATTTCTCACGGCCCAGGTCGTGGCGAGTCAGGCCCTCGCTCTTGCGCAGCTCCTCCTCCACCTTGATCTGGGTGGCGATGCCGGCGTGGTCGCTGCCGGGCAGCCACAGGGCTTCATAGCCCTGCATGCGCTTGTAGCGGATCAGGATGTCCTGAAGGGTGCAGTCCATGGCATGGCCCATGTGGAGCTGGCCGGTGACGTTGGGGGGCGGCATAACGATGGAGAAGGGCTTCTTGTCGGGGTTGGGATCGGCGTGGAAGCAGTCGTTGTCCATCCACATCTGATAGATGCTGGACTCCACCTCACGGGGATCGTACACTTTCGGTAATTCCTTATGCATAGGGGGTTCTCCTTTCCGTATTTGGCAAAAAGGGCAACAAAAAAATCGCTCCGTTTTGCCATAGCAAAACAGGGCGAACGATTGTCCGTGGTACCACCTGTATTCGGGATATTTCCCGCACTCATGCGATGCTGTCACAGCGCGCCCCGCTAACGGAGGGCAGCCGTTGCGGCCTACTTCACGTTCAGCCGAAAGCTCAGGGACGACTTGGGCGGGACTTCACGGGCGCTTACACCGACCGCGCCCTCTCTTGGCATCCGTTGACCGCCTACTGCTTCCCATCATCGCTGTTCAATATTGCAGACAGTATACTATATCCCGCGCCGGATGTCAACTGTATTTTCGCCGGCATGCCGGGCGCGGCCTTCACGGTCAGAAAATGCCGTGGTTATATTTGATCTGACCGTACAGAATGAACGCCAGGCCAATGACCAGCGCCGGAAGAACGATGAGATCGACCATTTCCTCGTTCCAGAGCGTGATGAAATACGCCAAAGCAAGGGCCGCACCGATGATCAGCGTCCCCGTACCGACAGCCTTTCCGTATTTGGGAATATCCTCTTCCTTCACCTTCCTGCGGTTATAGGAATGGATGGTGCTGATATTCCCCCGGATGTTCACGATACCAAGAACCGACAGAAAAATACCCAAAACCAGCAGCAGTAAGTGTTCCATAACGGCCTCCTAAAAAAAGAATAATTCTTCAAACTTTTTATCCAACGCGATGCAGAGGATCAGCGCCAGTTTCGCGGTCGGATTGAACTGCCCCGTTTCAATGGAGCTGATGGTATTCCGCGACACGCCCACCATCTCCGCCAACTGCGCCTGCGAGAGATTTTTTTCAGAACGGGCCTCCTTCAGCCTGTTTTGCAGCTTCAGTTCCTCGTTCATCCCTTCACCTCAGCAAGCCGCAGGAGGAACAGGACAAAGCACAGCAGACACATGGCGAGATATAAAGCGGCGAGCGTCAAATCGGTTTTCCTCTTTACCCTTCTGAACTTCACCAGATAGTGTGTACCGAGGATGCTGAAACAGATGATCCACGGGCTGTACAGCAGCGTATTGGTCGCCCAAACAAAGATGACCGAGACAAGACAGCATACACCGGCGCCGACACGGCTTGCGATACTGCCCGCCTGCGCGGCGGTCTCCATCTCCGCCAAGTCCCTGTTCCGATTCTCCCTGCGGCTGATGGCTAAGATATCATCCTTTTCCATGTCAGCACCTCCTTGCCAAGTTTTCTTGTCATTATTGTAGCATTGCCAAGTTTTCTTGTCAAGCGTGGTATCAAATTTTTCAGCAGGAACATGCGTACTTTCTCTCTTGACAACGTCGGTTCTTTCTGCTATATTTTACTTCAAATTTGAACATTATTATTTTGGAGGAATATCCTATGAACCTCAGCATGGAGTTCTCCCGGAAGGTGGCGCTGGCCTACGGCGGAGCCTGCAAGCCCCTGTGCCGGGAGCTGAGCCTGCCCCAGACCGCCTTTGACATTCTGCTGTTTCTGGCCAACAACCCGGCGTACAGCACGGCGGCGGACATTGTGGAGATCCGGAAGATCAAGGCCAATCTGGTGTCGGTGAACGTGGACAAGCTGGTGCGGGACGGCTATCTGACCCGTCAGGCGGTGGCGGGCGACCGGCGCAAGACCCGGCTCTGCTGCACGGAGAAGGCTCAGCCCATCATCCGGCAGGGACGGCAATTGCAGGAGACGTTTCTGGAGCGGCTGTTCCGCGGCATCGACGCCGGAACCAAGGCGGCCTTTCTGAAAACGCTGACCATGATGAACAACAATCTGGACGAGCTGTTAAAAGGAGAATGAAGCATATGGAAGTGTTATTTACGGTTCTTGTGACCTTTTTTGCCGGGATGGGCGCGGGTCTTGGTACAGGCTTTGCCGGGATGAGCGCCGCCGCCGTCATCAGCCCCATGCTGATCACGTTTCTGGACATGGAGCCCTATATGGCGGTGGGCATCGCCCTGTCCTCCGACGTGCTGGCCAGCGCCGTCTCCGCCTATACCTACGGTCGGAACAAGAATCTGGACGTGCGCAACGGCCTGATCATGATGGCCAGCGTGCTGGCCTTTACGGTGGTGGGCAGCTATATCGCCAGTCTGGTGCCCTCCACCACTATGGGCGGCTTCTCCGTGTTCATGACGTTCCTGCTGGGCGTCAAGTTCATCCTGCGGCCCGTCATGACCACCAAGGAGACCATGATGGCGGTGTCCGCTAAAAAGCGGGCCGTTCAGTCGGTGGTATGCGGCATGCTGATCGGCTTCATCTGCGGCTTCGTGGGCGCGGGCGGTGGCATGATGATGCTGCTGATCTTGACCTCCGTGCTGGGCTATGAGCTGAAAACCGCCGTGGGCACCAGCGTGTTCATCATGACCTTCACGGCGCTGACCGGCGCCATCTCCCACTTTGCCATCGGCGGCGCGCCGGACTGGACGGTGTTCTGGCTGTGCGTGGTGTTCACGCTGGTGTGGGCGCGGATCGCCGCCGTGTTCGCCAACAAGGCCACGCCCAAGACGCTGAACCGGGCCACCGGCGTGGTGCTGGTGGTGCTGGGTGCGGTGGTGATGCTGTTTAAGCTGCTGACCTGAGCGCAGTGATACTGTGACCCTGCCCGCGATTTCTTTACTTCCCTTTTGCGCATAACTATGGTACAATCGGAGGAGAGAAAAATCACAGGAGGAGCACTATGGATATTTTTGATATTCTCGGGCCGGTGATGGTCGGCCCCTCCAGCTCACATACGGCAGGCGCGGCCCGCATCGGCAGCATGGCCCGGACGCTGCTGGGCAGCAAGCCCACAAAGGCCGCCATCCACCTGTACGGCTCCTTTGCCGACACGGGACTGGGTCACGGCACCGACCGGGCGCTGGTGGCGGGACTACTGGGCATGAAGCCGGACGACCTCCGCATCCCATCTGCCTTCGAGGAAGCGAAGAAGGAGGGTCTCAGCTACACCATTGACACCATCGATTTGCGGGACGCCCACCCTAACACGGCGGTCATCGAAGCCTGGGGCGAAGGCGGCAAGCATCTGGAGATGCAGGCCAGCAGTCTGGGCGGCGGCCGTATCATGGTGGATAAGCTGGACGGCATCAAGGTCAGCTTCACCGGAGAGTATAACACGCTGGTGATCCGCAATCTGGACTACTATTCCTCCGAAGCGGCGGTGACCACCATTCTCAGCCAGTTCCGCATCAACATCGCCAACATGAGCATGTGGCGGCACAAGCGGGGCGGCGAATCTCTGATGATCATTGAGATCGACCAGCATATCAAGCCGGAGCAGGTGAATTTCATCGGCCAGCTGCCGGGCATACTGTCCATTATCTACTACGATAAGGAGGAGGATGAAGATGTCTCTGGATTCGATGAAGGAAATCTTTGACCTGATGGCCCAGAAGGGCAAGCCCTTCTGGGAGATCGTACTGGAAGATGATATGGAGACCCGACAGGTGACCCGCAATCAGTCCATGGCAAAGATGTTGACCACATGGCAGGCCATGGTGGACGCGGCGGACAGCTACACGGGCCGCAAGCGCTCCGTCAGCGGGCTGGTGGGCGGCGACGGCATGAAGATGCGGCAGTACTGCATCCGGGGCGAAGCCATGTCCGGCGGCTACGTCAGCGAGGTCATTGCCGAAGCGCTGAGCATGGCGGAGTCCAACGCCTGCATGCGGCGCATCGTGGCCGCCCCCACGGCGGGCGCCTGCGGCGTGCTTCCGGCGGTGCTGCTGCCCCTGTGCAAGTATGAGGAGCTGAGCCAGCACCAGATATTGGAAGCTTTGTATGTGGCCAGCGGCATCGGCGCGGTGATCGCCTACCGGGCCTGCATCGCCGGTGCTTCCGGCGGCTGTCAGGCGGAGATCGGCACCGCCTCCGCCATGGCGGCGGGTGCGCTGGTGGCCCTGCGGGGCGGCACCGGCGCGCAGATCGGCCACGCGGTGGCCATGGCACTGAAAAACCTGCTGGGTCTGGTGTGCGACCCGGTGGCGGGACTGGTGGAAGTCCCCTGTGTCAAGCGCAACGTGGTCGGCGCGGTGAACGCCGTCAGCGTGGCAGACATGGCGCTGGCCGGGGTGGAGAGCCGCATCCCCGTGGACGAGGTCATCGACGCCATGGGCGAGGTGGGCCGCCGCATGCCGGTGGAGTTTCGAGAGACGGCACTGGGCGGTCTGGCTGCCACGCCCACGGGGCGGGCCGTGAAAAAGCGGATGCACAAGCCCCAGTAATTCGCGCAGCACCTTATTTCGTCTCAAGGAGTTTTCCTGTTCATGAAGAAATCAAAATGGAAGGGCTATGCGCCGGTACTGGGCATGGCCTCGCTGGCCGTCGTGCTGGGCGTGCTGACCCTGTGCGGCGTGATCGATCTGGGCACGATGCCCCAGCTGGTGGCGGACAAGCCGGCGCTGGCCGTTCTGGTGGCGCTGGGGCTTTACGCCCTGAAGGGCATCTCCGTGGCGGTGGTGTATCATGTGCTGGTGGTATCGGTGGCGCTGGTGTTTCCCCTGCCCGCGGCGCTGGTCATCAACGCGGTGGGACTGGTCATCAGCCTGACGGCCTCCTATCTGGTGGGCCGTCACACAGACCCCTCCGACCTGAACGGGCTACTGGACCGCCATCCCCGCATCAAGCGGTTTTTCGATCCGTCGCAGGAGATGGGCTTCGCTTCCTGCTTCGTCATCCACTCGCTGGGTCTCAGCATGGAGGTGCTGGGCGTGCTGTTCGGCATGCTGCGCACCGGGTACGGAACGTATCTGGTCAGCTCGTGGCTGGCCATCTATCCGGGTACGGTGTGCTTTACCATTCTGGGCAGCCGGCTGGACTTCCACTCCCCTGTTTTCTGGGCCTTTCTGGCGGTGAATGTGGTAATGCTGGGCTACGCCCTACTGTACTGTAAGCGGCGGATGGCTACTTCCCGGCAGCGAGACAATGAAAGCCAAAACTGATGCGTTTGCCCGCAGCACGGCGGATTCGTCGATGTTGGCAAAAAGCCACATCAATGTGCGTTTCTTGACAGATTCTTTATCAAAAGGTATAATGAGCAAAAGGAAGCAGTAAATCGGCTGGTTCTGTCCATCCGGAAATGCCGAACGGCGAACGGCTGTGCTTCCCCATACGGAATCCACACATGACAACGAAACGCAATAAGGAGGATCCCTATGTTATTGTTTCATTCTATCCGTGCCCTGTTCTCCTTCTGGGAGTTCGGCATGACGCTTATGATCCCCGCCGCGCTGGTGATGGCATTTCTGCTGCAGGCGGTGATCTTCCGGAGCTAAAAGCGCCCGTGGGTGCCCATCGCTGTGGTGGGCGGACTGCTGGCGCTGTGCGAGCTTGTGGCGGACATTGCCATCATCGCTTTGGAGCGCAGCGCTCTGGGCGTCGCCTTCTTCGGCATGGCGGCAGAGATGATTCTGCTGGCGGTCATTCTGGGCCTCGGCATGGGACTGTTGGTGGGTCTCCTGATGAAGAAAAAGGCCGCGTAACGGAAAAAACGTTTTCAATCATGCCGCCTCCGGCGGCATACCGCAGCTTTTCACTCTTCTCTTTTCTCTTTTCACTGCATAAAAAGATCTCCGGTCTTGCGACCGGAGATTTTTTTATGCTTTAGTTTTCGCTGCGGCGCTTGTAGGATTCGTACTTGGTCTTGGCGTCCTCTTCCGCCTCGGCAAACAGGGTCTTGGCGTTCTCGGGGAAGCTCAGCTCCAGAGAAGCGTAACGCACCTCGCCCTTCATGAAGTCGTACAGCGGCATGGTGGGCTCCTTAGAGTCCAGCGTAAACTTCTTGGTGCTGGGATCGTAGCGATACAGGTTCCAGTAACCGGAAGCCACCGCGTCCTTCATCTCCTGCTGGACATTGTTCATGCCCTTCTTGATGCCGTGGTTGATGCAGGGCGCGTAGCAGATCACCAGAGACGGGCCCTTGTGGGCTTCGGCTTCCTTGATGGCCTTGATCAGCTGGTTGGGGTTGGCGCCCATGGAGCACTGGGCCACATAGACGTTATCATAGGTCATCATCAGCATGCCGAGGTCTTTCTTCTTGGTCTTCTTACCGCTGGCCTGGAACTGCGCCACAGCGCCAACGGGGGTCGCCTTGGAGGACTGTCCGCCGGTGTTGGAGTACACCTCGGTATCCACCAGCAGCACGTTCACATCCTCGCCCATGGCGAAAACGTGATCCAGACCGCCGTAGCCGATATCGTAGGCCCAGCCGTCGCCGCCGTACATCCACATGGTCTTCTTGGACAGATCCTTCTTGCGCTTGAGGATCTCGTCCACGATCTTCTGCTCATCGGCGGAGAACTTGCTGTTCTCCAGCACGGCCACCAGAGCGGCGGTAGCGGGCGTGGAGGCATCCAGATCGTCATAGGTCTCCAGATACTTGGCGATGGCGGCCTTGACAGCCTCGTCCTTGGTGAGGGCATCCAGCTCCTTCACATAGCCGGTGACGCAGTCGCGCAGCTGCTTGACAGCCAGGCACATACCATAGGAGAACTCGGCATTGTTCTCGAACAGGGAGTTACTCCAAGCAACACCCTTGCCCTCCTGGTTCTTGCAGTAGGGAACGCAGGGCATTGCCGCGCCCCAGGCCTGCGTGCAGCCGGTGGCGTTGGCCAGATACATCTTGTCGCCGAACAACTGGGTCAGCAGCTTGATATAGGGGGTCTCGCCGCAGCCGGCGCAGGCGCCGTTGAACTCCACCAGAGGCTGCTTGAACTGGCTGCCCTTCAGGCTGAACTTATCCACCTTGTCACCCTTGATGGGCAGGTTGAACAGGTACTCCCAGTTGGTCTGATCCAGAGACACCTCATGGGTGGGCACCATCTTCAGCGCCTTGCCGCCCTTGGGGCAGGAGGAAACGCAGCTGCCGCAGCTGGTGCAGTCCAGCGTGGACACGCCCATGGCGTACTTCATACCGGCCAGCTGGGGACCCTTGGCGTCCACCATCACCAGACCCTCGGGGGCGTTGGCGGCTTCCTTCTCGTCCAGCAGGAAGGGACGGATAACGGCGTGGGGGCAGACGAAGGAGCACATGTTGCACTGCAGGCACTCGGTGGCGTCCCACACAGGCAGATGGGTGGCGATGCCGCGCTTCTCATAGCGGGAGGTACCCAGCGGCATGGTGCCGTCCTCCATGCCCTTGAAGGCGGAGACAGGCAGATCGTCGCCCTTCTGGGCGTTGATGGGCACCAGAATGTTCTTGATCACATAGGGCAGATTCTCGGCGGCGGGCTTGATGGCGGTGCCGGACAGGTTCTTCCACTCGGGCTTCACCTTGACCTCCACCAGAGCATTGATGCCGGCGTCCACGGCGGCGATGTTCATGTTGACGATCTTCTCGCCCTTCAGACCGTAGGTCTTCTTGACGGCGGCCTTCATATGCTCCACGGCGTCCTCAACGGGGATGACGTTGGCCAGTTTGAAGAAAGCGGCCTGCAGCACCATGTTGGAGCGGTTGCCCAGACCCAGCGCCTGAGACTCCTTGTTGGCATCGATGATGTAGAACTTGATGTCATTCTCGGCAATGTACTTCAGGATATCGCCGGGGATGTGCTGCTCCAGCTCGTTCTCCGTCCACTCGCAGTTCAGCAGGAAGCTGCCGTGGGGCTTCAGCTCGGAGATGATATCGTACTTGGTCAGATACGTCTGGTTGTGGCAGGCGATGAAGTCCGCGTTGGAGACGTAGTAAGTAGAGCTGATGGGGTGCTTGCCGAAGCGCAGGTGGCTCTTGGTGATACCGAAGGACTTCTTGGTATCATACTCGAAATACGCCTGGCAGTACATATCGGTGGTCTCGCCGATGATCTTGATGGAGTTCTTGTTGGCGCCCACGGTACCGTCGGAGCCCAAGCCCCAGAACTTGCAGGCGATGGTGCCTTCCGGCTCGGTCAGCAGGGGTGCGCCGATGGGCAGGGACAGATGGGTCACATCGTCCTCGATGCCGATGGTGAAGTGGTTCTTGGGCTCGGACAGCGTCAGGTTGTCGAACACGGCCTTGATCTGGGCGGGGGTGGTGTCCTTGGAGGACAGGCCGTAACGGCCGGCGTAGATCAGGGGACGGTTGGCATCGTTGATGTAGGCGGCGCAGATATCCTCGTACAGAGGCTCACCGATGGAACCGGCTTCCTTCACGCGATCCAGAACGGCGATCTTCTTCACCGTCTTGGGCATGGCCGCCAGCAGGTGCTTGGCGGAGAAGGGACGGAACAGGTGTACCTGCAGGAAGCCCACCTTCTCGCCCTTGGCGTTCAGGTAGTTGACGACCTCCTGTGCGCAGCCGGAGACGGAACCCATGGCCACGATGACGCGCTCGGCGTCGGGTGCGCCGTAGTAGTTGAACAGGTGATACTCACGACCGGTCAGCTTGCTGATCTGGGCCATGTAGTCCTCCACCACGTCGGGCAGGTTGGCATAGTCGGTGTTGTTGGACTCGCGCAGCTGGAAGTAGATATCGGGGTTATCCACCAGAGAGCGCATGCGGGGATCCTCGGGATTCAGGGCGTTGGCGCGGAACTTGGCCAGCGCGTCATAATCCACCAGCTTGGCGTACTCGTCGTAATCCAGCACGTCGATCTTCTGGATCTCGTGGCTGGTGCGGAAGCCGTCAAAGAAGTGCAGGAAGGGGATGCGGGCCTTGATGGCGCTCAGGTGGGCCACGGCGGCCAGATCGGCGGCCTGCTGGACGCTGCCGCTGGAAAGCAGGGCAAAACCCGTCTGGCGGCAGTTCATCACGTCGGAGTGATCGCCGAAGATGGAGAACGCATGGGTACCAACGGTACGGGACGCCACATGCAGCACGCCGGGCAGACGCTCGCCGGAGATACGGTGCATGGTGGGGATCATCAGCATCAAGCCCTGGGAAGCGGTGAAGCTGGTGGCCAGCGCACCGGCCTCCAACGCGCCGTGACATGCGCCGCAGGCGCCCGCCTCGGACTGCATCTCCACCAGACGGACAGTCTGGCCGAAGATGTTCTTCTTGCCCTTGGCAGACCATTCATCCGCGTGCTCGGCCATGGGGCTGGACGGCGTGATGGGATAGATGGCGGCAACCTCCGAGAAGGCATATGCCACATATGCCGCCGCTTCGTTACCGTCACAGATCTTCATGAGCTTACTCATTTCTCTTTTCCTCCTCTTTATTCCGGGCACATTTCACCGCCAAAACACGGCAAAAACGCACAGATATACAATATTATATGGTAACACGTTTCGGGGGAAAGTCAATTCAGCCGACGGGATTTCTGCGTTTTCCCCGACGAGGGGTAAATTTTTTTGTGAAAAAAGTCAAATCAGATCACCACAGGCGTACCGTCAAACGCAAGATGTCCGTCCGTTACGGTCACACTGCCACCCAGGCGGTTCTGGTACGTTCCGTCGGGCAGCGCCACCTTCACGCGGCCCGCACTATGCTCCAGCAGGTCGAACACGCCCAGCACCTTGCCCTCCGGGCCTTCGTAATGGCCCAGCATCAGACCGTTCGCCTCCTCCAGCCAATAGCCGCCGGTGATGGGCAGGGTCTCCTTGATCTCCTTCAGCTTCCGCAGCTGGAGCTGTACGTCCCGGCGCATGTCGCCGTAGCTGCTCTGGTTCTCGAAGAAGTCCACCCGCTCACAGGGGGCGTACTCCATGCCGCTATACAGCATCGTGGCGCCACGCTGGAAGTAGAGGAACGCCAGCCAGTTGTCCAGCTGCGTATCGCTGTGCATCCAGCTTGCGCCACGGGGCGTGTCGTGGTTTTCCAGATACCGGGCCTTTACATAGCTGTTGGGGTAGGTCAGTTCCTGATAGTTCAGGATATCGGCGTACTCCCGCAGGGTCACCTTGCCGGTCAGCACGCCCTCGTAGTAAGGCCACACGTCGTAGTCGTAGCTCATGTCGAATACCTGGTGCAGCTCGGTATCCGTAGCGCAGTAAGCCCCCATCTTCCGCATGGCCAGCACATGAGCGCCGTGGACGCTCTCGGCCAGCCAGATGCAGCCGGGGCGGACGGTTTCCACCTCGTCATGGGCCTGCTGCCAGAACTCCACCGGCACGGCGCTGGCCACGTCGCAGCGGAAGCCGTCCACAATGGCGGCCCACTGCTTCAGCGTGTCGATCTGATAGCGCCACAGGTCACGGTTGGTGTAGTCCAGATCCACGATGTCCCACCAGTCGGCCACCTTGCGGGTGGGCTTGCCCTGCTCGTCCCGCAGGAAGAACTCCGGGTGGGTGGCGGCCAGCACGGAATCCGGCGAGGTGTGGTTATACACCACGTCGATGATGCACTTCATGCCCCGCTCATGGATGGCGTCCACCAGATGGCGCAGGTCGTCGATGGTGCCCATGTCCGGGTTCACCGCCCGGTAGTCCCGGATGGCGTAGGGGCTGCCCATGGTGCCCTTGCGGCCCTCCTCGCCGATGGGGTGAATGGGCATCAGCCACAGGATATCCGCGCCCAGCGCCCGCAGGCGGTCAAGATCGCCCTCCAGGGCGCGGAAGGTGCCCTCCTTTGTGTGTCCGCGGACGAAAATGCTGTAAATTACCTGATGTCTCAGCTTCAGATCGGTGTTGTCTGCCATAGAAAGGCCCTCCTTGGTCAAAGTATTTTATTGCAGCATTGAGAGGAACTCGTCCTCCGTCAGCACGGGGATGTTCAGCTCCTGTGCCTTGCGCAGCTTGCTTCCGGCGTTTTCACCGGCCACCACATAGGTGGTTTTCTTGGATACCGAGCCGCTGGCCTTGCCGCCCCGCTGCTCGATCATGGCGGCGGCCTCGTCACGGGTGAATTTCTCCAACGTGCCGGTCAGCACGAAGGTCTGTCCGGCGAAGCGGTCGTCCACCTTCTCCTGATGGCTGGTCATGTTGACGCCCGCCTCACGGAGCCGGGAGAGCAAGTCCTGCGACTGGGGACTTTCCAGCCATTGGCGGATATACTGGGCGGTGATGGGGCCCACATCGTCGATGGCAGTCAGTTCCTCCTCCGACGCGGCGGCCAGAGCGTCGAAGCTGCCGAAATGGGCGGCCAGCACTTTGGCGGCCTTGTCCCCCACCTGACGGATGCCCAAAGCGCTGATAAGCCGCCACAGGTCGTTCTCCTTGCTCTTTTCGATGGCGGCCACGGCGTTGGCGGCGGACTTTTCACCCATGCGGTCCAGCTGGGCAATGTCCTGCACCTGCAAACGGTACAGGTCGGCGGCGGTCTTTACCAGGCCGCTGTCCACCAGCGACTGGATCACTGCCGGGCCTACGCCGTCGATGTCCATGGCGGCGCGGCTGGTGAAATGGGTCAGGTTCCGCAGCAGCTGGGCAGGACACTCGGCGCCGGTACAGCGGATGGCCGCGCCGTCCTCGTCCCGGCTCACCGGTGCGCCGCACACGGGGCACACCTCCGGCAGATAGTAGGGCACAGCGCCGGAGGGACGCTTGTCCTTCACCACCTCCACGATCTCCGGGATGATCTCGCCCGCCTTCTGGACGATGACGGTATCACCGATGCGGATATCCTTGGACGTGATGAAATCTTGATTGTGCAGCGTGGCGTAGGTGACGGTGGTGCCCGCCAGACGCACCGGCTCCAGCACCGCCTTGGGGGTCAGCACGCCGGTGCGCCCCACCTGCACCACGATATCCTTCAAAACGGACGGCTTCTGCTCCGGCGGGTACTTGTAGGCCACCGCCCAGCGGGGACACTTGGCGGTGCTGCCCAGCACCTCACGCTCCGGCAGGCTGTCCAGCTTCACCACCGCGCCGTCGATGTCGAAGGGGAAGGCCATGCGCTCGTCCCCCAGCCGGGCGATCTCGGTGAGGATATCCTCCGCCCTGCCCAGCGGCTTGTGGGGAATGACCTTGAAGCGCTGGCTGGCCAGATAGTCCAGCGTCTCGGTATGAGTGGTGAACTCCCGGCCCTCGGCCAGCTGCAAATTGAAGATGGCGATATCCAGCCGCCGCTGGGCGGCGATCTTGGGATCCAGCTGCCGCAGAGAGCCTGCGGCGGCGTTGCGGGGATTGGCCATCAGGGGCTTGCCCTCGATCTCCCGCCGGGCGTTGATCTCCTCGAACACGCTGCGGGCCATATAGACCTCGCCCCGGACGATAAGATGGGGCAGCTTCTCCGGCAGCGTCATGGGGATGGAGCGGATGGTGCGCAGGTTCTCCGTCACGTCCTCCCCTACCCGGCCGTCGCCGCGGGTGGCGCCGCGGACGAACACGCCGTCCCGGTACTCCAGCGCCACGGACAGGCCGTCCACCTTAGGCTCCACGCTGTACAGGGCGTCGGGCAGATCGTCGGCCACCTTCTCCAGAAAGTCCCGTACCTCCTCGCCGTTAAACACGTCCTGCAAGCTCTCCAGTGGCACCTCGTGCCGTACCTCCTCAAACTGGCTGAGAAGCTTGCCGCCCACCCGCTGGGTGGGGGAATCCGGGGTGATCTCCTCCGGATGCTCCTTCTCCAGATCCTCCAGCCGCCGCAGCAGATGGTCGTACTCATAGTCCGACATGGTGGGCGCGTCCAGCACATAGTAGAGATACCCGTTGGCGTTCAGGGTCTCCCGCAGCTGCTTCATTTCTTCACGATAATCCATGGCGTTTCCTCATTTATCCGTTGTTCATGATATAATCCTCGGCATATTGGTCGATCTCGTCGGGCGTGGTGCTGAAATAGGTATAGGTGTCCGGCACGCCGCCCACGATCACCGTCTCCGCCACGGCGATCTCGTTGGAGACCTTGGTGGAGGTCTTCATCCCCGGCAGCAGGATGCTCATGTATACATCCACGTCCAGAAAGATCTGGTGCCGGGTCTGGTTGATGCCTGCGGCGGTGAACTGGTTGCGGAAGGTTGCGCTGGCGCTGCCTACCGCCTGCATCCGCACATACAGGCTGGGGCCGCGGCCTGCCAGCAGTGCCGAGCCGGTCAGCGTCCCCAACGGGATCTCCAGCTCACTGGTGGAGATCTCCGACAGCCGGAGCAGTATCTCGTCGGCAATGCGGCCCTGCATGCGGTTCACCTCCGCCACGTTGCTGCGCAGGGCGGTGATATGCCCTGTGTCGTCCTTATCGAAGATCACGAAGTTCTGATAGTCGATCTCACCGTCGGCCACCGCCTCGTTGACGGCGGCGGACACGATGTAGTTGACAGTGTTGGCCACCCTTGCCGTGGCCATGCTGGTCATCACCGGCTTCAGGTGACATAGCAGCGATACCGCTGCCGCCAGCAGCGCCAACGCCAGCAGCGTCAGCCATATCCCCGCCCGCTGCCGCCCGGTCAGGCGCAGATAGCGCAAGCGTCCCACGGCACACACCTCCCCTCACGGGAAAGGTATGCCGGGGCGGCTTATCCTTATTCCTCCCAGCTGTTGACGATGGCCTTGAAGGTCTTGCCCCGCTCGGCAAAGTTCTTGAACTGGTCAAAGGCCGCGCAGGCGGGCGACAGCGTTACCACGTCACCGGGAAGCGCTTTGTCACGGGCGGTCTCCACCGCCTTCTGGAAGGGCGTAACGTCCACGATCTCCGGATGGTCGGGCTGATAGCCCTCGGCGTTCTCCACGGCGGCGCGGATCTTGTCGGCGGTAGCGCCGCACAGCACCAGCAACTTGACATGCTCCACGATCTCGCCACCCAGCGCGTCGAAGGGGATGTGCTTATCGTAGCCGCCGGCGATCAGGATCACCTTCTCCGGAAAGGAGCGCAGGCCCGCCGTGGTGCGGCTGGGGCTGCTGGCGATGGAATCGTTATAGTACCGCACGCCCTTATAGGTGCGTACCAGCTCGATACGGTGCTCCACGCCGCCAAATTCACGGGCAAAGTCCCGGATGGTCTCGTCGGGTACCAGACCGTCCACGGCGGCAACAGCCGCCATATAGTTCTCCACATTGTGTACGCCGGGAAGCTTGATATCCCCAGTGGTCATGACAGTGCGCTCGCCCGCACCGTCACGGCAAACGATGGCATCACCCCGCAGGAACACACCGCGCTCCGGTTCGCCCTGACGGCTGAAATATACCGCCCGCTCAGGAATACTTTCGCCCTGCTTCCGGGTGATATCGTTGTCGAAGTTGAAAATGGCCTTGTCGCCCGGCTTCTGGTGACGGAAGATGTTCTCCTTGGCGGCCACATACTCCGCCATGTCCTTGTGGACGTCCAGATGGTTGGGGGCCAGATTGGTCACCACGGCGATGTGGGGGCTGTACGGCATGGTCATCAGTTGGAAGCTGGACAGCTCCAGCACCGCATAGTCGGTGGGGCGCATGTCCCCGGCCTCGCACAGCAGAGGGTGTCCAATGTTGCCGCCCACATGGACGGTGTTGCCCGCCTTCTTCAGAAGCTCGGCGATGATGGTGGTGGTCGTGGTCTTTCCGTCGCTGCCCGTCACGGCGATGATGGTGCAGGGGCACACCCGGAAGAATACCTCCATTTCGGAGGTCAGCTCACTGCCTCCGGCCACGGCCTTTGCCAGCTGCGGCACATCGGGCCGCAGACCCGGCGTGCGGAAGATAACGTCCTGATCCAGCCCCTCCAGATAGTCCGGGCCTAATTGCAGCCGCGCGCCGAGGCCTTCCAGCTCACCGGACAACTCTCCCAGCTGCTCCCGTGTCCGCTTGTCGCAGGCGGTGACGGCGATGCCCTCGCCCAGCAGCATGCGGATCAGCGGCTCGTTGCTGACGCCGATGCCCACCACGGCTACGGTCTTATGCTTGATGGAATCCAGATACTCTCGCAATGTCATGGGATAGCCTCCCTTATCGAAATAAAATCTGATATATTATACCGCAATCCAAGGGCGGATTCAATCAGAAACCGCAAAAAATCCCGCCGCGGCATAAGCCGCAGCGGGCTCTTTGCGCAGAGCGATCTATTTACCACACGCCCTAACGTCACAGAGGTGGAAGTTTTTGCAACTCCCACCTCTTATATCTTTATTTTAATGTATCCTCCAGCTGCTGCAAGTCCTCCATCATCTGGTCAAATCCGGAATAGTCGGCGTTTTCCAGCACATCCTCAGCCCGGCGGATATCCTGCAGGATGGTCTCACTCATGAAGGCATATTCTCCCCGCTGCTTCTGGCACCATGTACGCTGCTGGGCGATGACGGTACAGAGCTTTTCAATGGCCCCGGCGCGGAACTCCTCCGTGCGCCGATGGGCATTGATCTCGATGTCCGCAATGTGCTCCTTCAAATGGGCGCACTCGTTAGCGGAGGCGCGCAGGCTCTCGTTCTCAGCCTCCAGCGCTTCGCAGCGCACTGCCAGTTCTGCGGCGCGGGCCTGCGCTTCATCCAGCCGCTGCTGCAAAGATTCCTGATCCTGCTCCTCCTGTTTCATCTGCTTCGTCTGGGCGTGGAGGGTACGCAGCGCCTGCTCGATCTGCTCATTATCCGCTTTCAGTCTGGTATTCTCAGTTTCCAGTGCATCCAACTTCTCCTGCGTCTCCTTTGCAGTCTTCTCGATATAACTGACCACATCCTCACGGTCAAAGCCGCCAAACATGCAGGTTTTGAAATTTGCGCTCATACTTTTCCCCTCCGCAGATGACATACATTTCTCTTTTCTTTTAAGATACCACAAATGTTCTTCGTTGACAACCCGGAAAAAACCAAAAAAATTGAAATTACCTCTTGCATTTTGGGAAAATGTGTGCTATCATAAACAAGTCGTCTGGAAAGACATGCGCCGTTAGCTCAGCTGGATAGAGCGTCTGGCTACGGACCAGAAGGCCGGGGGTTCGAATCCCTCACGGCGTGCCAAAAAGAGAAAACCCGGTATCATGATATGCTCCCTTTATGAGAGACAGTGAAATAAAAAAACACTGTCAATCATGAA
>CAVHYW010000009.1:0-56816 GCA_963640475.1 bacterium
GGATGTTCTTCTTCAGGAACATTTCCACGAACTGCACCAGACCGGCGATGACCAGAATGAAGGCCACGGTCTGCATGAACTCCAGACCCAGCTTCACCAGAACCAGATTCACCAGATAGCAGAACGCGGAGGCCAGACCCATAACGAAGGTCACAGCCGCGCCCATACCGACGGCGGTATCGATCTTCTTGGACACACCCAGGAAGGGGCAGCAGCCCAGGAACTGCGCGAAGATAAAGTTATTGGTCAGAATAGCGCCAAGAGAAATGGCGAGCAAAGTAGTAAAAGACATAACTTACTTGGCCTCCTTTTTCTTTTCGCTCTTGGCCAGCGCCCACTGCATCACGGCGATCAGTGCGCCCAGCGTCAGGAAACCGCCGACCGGCAGCGTCAGGATCTTGATGCCGAACTCGTCGGGGAAGATGGTGATACCGGGTGCGCTGCCCAGTCCGCCGCCGCCCAGCAGGCCGCCGCCGAACTTGCCGTAGCCCAGGAACTCACGGACCACGCACATGATGATCAGCACGATGGTGTAGCCGATGCCCTGGAAGATACCGTCCAGCGTGGAAGCGCCGACGCTGTTCTTGGAGGCAAACGCCTCGGCACGGCCCAGAATGATGCAGTTAACGACGATCAGGGGGATAAACACGCCCAGAGACTCGGACAGGGCGGGGACGAAGGCCTTCAGCAGCAGGTCGACGCAGGTCACGAAACCGGCGATGACGACGATGAAGCAGGCGATACGCACTTCGTCAGGAATGATCTTGCGCAGCAGCGCGATAAAGATGTTGGACAGGGTCAGGATGATCAGCACGGACACGCCCATGCCCAGACCGTTGAAGAAGGACGTGGTGATGGCCATGGTGGAGCACATACCCAGCAGCTGGACCAGCACGGGGTTCTGTGTGATCAGACCCTCTTTGAATTGCTTACTTACATTCATTGTTTATGCTCCTCCTTTCTTAGCCCATTGCTTCCACGGCAGCCAGAGCGGCATTAGCGCCCATGGTGATGCCCTTGGTGGAAACGGTAGCACCGGAGATGGCGGTGACGGTCTTGCCCACCACCAGAGAACCGGCGCCGGACATGCCCTGAAACTGATCCAGAACGGGGACACCGGCGGCGTTGGGCTCGTTGCCCACGACCTTGGTGCCGATGCCGGAGGTCTCGGAGTGGCTGACCACAGAGATGCCGGTGATGGCCTTGTTGGCGTCCACACCGATCATCATAACGATGGTGCCCTGAGAGCCGGAGGCGGAGACCTTCATCACATAGCCGTTGTCCGCGCCGCCGGTCTTAACGCCGTACAGCTCGGTCAGCTTGCCGCCCTGAGCGGCGGCAGCGGCGGCCACGTCGTCGCTGATCTCCAGCTTATCGGTGAACTCGCTGCCCTCGGCGACGACAGCGCTCATGGAAACGCGGGTCTTTTCCGCGTCGATCTCGGCGATCTTGTCGGCGGTGACATTGTTGACCAGACCCAGCAGGGCCGCAACGATCAGGGAGATGATCGTCAGAGTACCGGCGACCTTGAGAATAAACTTACCGGAGATTTTCATTACTTAGCCGCCTCCTTCTTTTCTTTCTTGACCGCACCGTAGATGGTGGGACGGATGTACTTATCCAGCAGCCAGGTGGTGCAGTTCATGATCAGGATGGAATAGCACACGCCCTCGGGATAGGAACCGAAGCGGCGGATGAAGCAGGTGATCAGACCGCAGCCGATGCCGAAGATCAGCTGGCCGGGCTTGGTAACGGGGGAGGTGGCATAGTCGGTGGCCATGAAGATGGCGCCCAGCATCAGGCCGCCGCCGAACACGTTGTACAGCATGTACTGCACGTTGTCGATACCGGCGGGAGCGGAGATCAGGGTCAGGATGGCCACGGTGCCGATGAAGGCCACGGGGGTGTGCCAGCTGATGACCTTACGGATCAGCAGCCAGGCAAAGCCCAGCAGCAACGCCAGCGCGGAGACCTCGCCCAGAGAGCCGCCCACACGGCCGATGAACATGTCGGCAACGGAGTAGTTGGTGGTCAGCTCAGTGAACTTCTCCACGGTGCCTTCCTTCATGATGGCCAGAGGAGTGGCGGTGGAGACCACGGTATCGACCTTGCTGGTGGGCAGGGTCCAGGTGGTCATGGCGGTGGCATAGCTGGCCAGCAGGATGGCACGGCCGGCCAGAGCGGGGTTCAGGAAGTTGCAGCCAATGCCGCCGTACAGCTGCTTGACCACAACAATGGAGAAGAACGCGCCGATGATCAGCGTCCACCAGGGCAGCTCAGGCGGGCACACAAAGGCCAGCAGCATACCGGTGACAACGGCGGACAGGTCGCCGATGGACTGGGGCTTCTTCAGGAGCTTGCGGTACAGCCACTCCCAGAACAGGCAGGCCACGATGGACACCACCACGGAGATCAGCGCCTTGAAGCCGAAGTTGTAAATGGCCCAGAACAGGGCGGGCAGCATGGCGATGATCACGTCCAGCATGATGGAGCGGGTGTTCTCGTTGGAACGGATATGGGGGGAGGAGGACGCGATCAGCTTCAGATTCTTGTAATCAGTCATGGTTTACGCCTCCTTCTTTTCGGCAGCGGCCTTCTCGGCCTCAGCCTTGGCCTTGGCGGCCATTCTCGCGTTGTTGACCTGCTGCTTGCCCAGACGGAATGCATGGGTCAGGGGCAGGCGGGCGGGACAGGTGTAGGTGCAGGCGCCGCACTCGATGCAGTCCATGCCGTGCAGCGTGTTCTGCCAGGTTTCCACGTCGCCCTTCATCAGGTACTTATACATGAACACGGGCTCCAGACGGATGGGGCACACGCCCACGCACTTGCCGCAGCGGATGCACTGAGGATTCTCCTCGTACTTCTCCTCTTCACCGGCAAAGGCCAACATGGCGCCGGTGCCCTTACCCACGGACACGTCCACGCTGTACTGGGCAAGACCCATCATGGGGCCACCCATGATGAGCTTATAGGTCTCATCCTTCAGGCCGCCGCAGGCGTCGAACAGCTTGGAAATGGGGGTGCCGATGGGGCACTCGATGTTCTTGGGCTCGATCACACCGGAGCCGGACACGGTGACGATCTTGTTCACCACGGGCATGCCCTCGTACACAGCACGGTAGATGGCGCAGGTGGTGTTCAGGTTGAAGATGCAGCAGCCTGCATCGGCGGGCAGCTTGCCGGAAGGCACCTGACGGCCGGACACGGCCTGAACCAGCTGCTTTTCAGCGCCCTGGGGGTAACGGGTGTGGAGCACTTCCACCACCACGGGAGCGTTCAGCTCCTGGATCTTGGCGTTCAGCACGTCGGCGGCGTTCTGCTTGTTGGCCTCGATGCCGATGTACACCTTATCCAGACCGAAGCACTTGGCCAGAATAGTCGCGCCCTTGATGACCTGGTCGGGACGCTCCAGACATGTGCGATGGTCGCCGGTGATGTAGGGCTCGCACTCGGCGGCGTTGATGATGACGTAGTCCACCTTGCCCAGCGCGGAGGAGATCTTCACGTGGGTGGGGAAGGTAGCGCCGCCCTGGCCGACGATGCCTGCGTTCTTGACGATCTCCACCAGCTGCTCACCCGTCAGGTTCTCGGGGTCAGCCGCGGGCTTCACGTCTTCACTGATGGTGTCCTGGAAATCGTTCTCGATCACCACGGACATCATGGTACCGCCCATGGAATAGGGGCGGGGCTCCACTGCCTTGACCGTACCGGATACGCTGGCGTGGATGGGTGCGGATACGAATCCGCCGGGTTCACCGATCCTCTGTCCAATTTTTACCTTGTCGCCCACTGCAACAATGGGTTTGCAAGGCGCACCGATGTGCATAGACATGGGGATGACCACCTCAGCCGGAGCTTCCAGCTTTTCGATGGCCTTTTCATTGGTCGCGGCCTTCATGTCATTGGGATGAACGCCGCCAAAGAAAGCTTGTGCCATTGTCTTCACCTCATCTTACTGCATTCGTATCTGATGGTGAAATGCCCACGCGCGGTGTTCCAATTCCGTGCGCCGGGATCTCACCATCGGCTACTTCAGGTGGTTAGACCACCTCACACTGCGTTTTATCATACAACAAAAACTCGCTGTTGTCCAGTCTTATGCTGTAATTCTTCCTGAAATTTTGCCTTTTTTGTCAGTAACTTAGCCCTTTTTTCCGGAAACATGAACGCTCTTGCGTTCTACTCTTTCGTATGCTACAATATATGGTAACTGCTGGGAATTTCCGGCAGGCGCGGCGCCTGCCGACGGAGTGATAAGAAAGGAGCGGTTCTATGTTTGACCGTGTACAATTGAAAATGGAGGCCAAGGCCATCACCAAAAACGCCTGCGTATCGGCCTATCTGTTCACGCTGCTGTTTCTGGCCATCGGGCTGGTGCTCAGCGGCATCGACTGGCTGATCCCCGGCGGCCCGCAGGCCGAGGCGGCCGCCTATGTGGAAAACTATATGCCGGAGTTCAGCGTCTATTTCCAGCGCACGGAGCCTGTGCTGCAGCTGCCGACGCTGGCCGCGGGCTTCATCACCATCGTGCTGTCGCTGGTATCCTCGGTGCTGAGCGCGGGCTATGTCCTGTATACCATGAGCGTCCGCAAGGGCATCGTCACCCCCTATTCCACCATGTTCGACGGCTTTTTGTTCGCAGGCAAGGTCATCCTGCTGTCCATCGTGCAGTATATCTTTGTGTTCCTGTGGTCGCTGCTGTTTATCATCCCCGGTATCATCGCCGGGTACCGTTACCGCTTCGCCCTGTATAACCTGTGCGAGAATCCGGAGATCGGCGTGATGGAGGCCATCAACATGAGCAAGGCCCAGACCCGCGGCCACAAGTGGGAGCTGTTCGTACTGGATCTCAGCTGGCTGGGCTGGCGGATCCTGTGCGGCCTGACGCTGGGCATCCTTTCCATCTGGATCACGCCCTATATCCAACAGACGGACATCGGGTACTTCGAGGCCATCAAGCAATCGTCCGGCATCGGCTATCAGCCGCCCCGTGACGATGGGGAGTTCCACACCGATGATCGTTTCGACGGCCCGCAGGAGCCCCGGTGGTAAGCCACGCAATAACGGAATAGGGGAGCCTGCCGCGTCGCGGCAGACTCCTTTTTCTCAGATTTTGTCAGAGTTTTCAGCATTTTGTCTGGTTTTTGACGATTTGCACAAGGAAGATGTGCATTATTTGTGAATTTCCCGGTTTGATTTTCGACATTTTTCCGATATAATGGAAGAGACGCAATCGGCCGGTATGACAACTCCGGCAATTTGCCGCCTTGTGGTTTATATGGTGGGAAAAGGAGAGGGTAGACGCCCTCTCTTTTCCTGTTTGTTTGAGAAAGGATGCGTTGCACGGCGGGGCGTCGGGGACGCCGCCCCCTACGAACGAACACCCCGCACCGTGCGTTTACAGGACGCATGGTGCGGGGTGTTTTTGCGTTTTTGGGTCAGATGGCTACAAACCGAAGTATGTCAATTTATATATGAATTTGAAAATCCCGAAACTCAAACAATCCATTTCCTTGTTTGAGTTTTCCGGTTTCCTCCAATTGCGAGAATCCGGCTTCAATGTCAGCTATCAGGGAAACAGGAATATCCAATTGATGGTGTCCAGGCAAAACCCTATCGATTTTGAATTCCCGTACCTTTTTTATGGATTGAAAGAATAGTTGCGGGTCAGTGGTTGGATAAAATGCGTCAAGACACCCTTTGTATATCAAATCCCCGGAATACAGATAGTTTCGTTCCGGCTCATAAAAACAACAGTGCCCGGGGGAATGTCCCGGCGTGTGAATGACCTGAATTTCCCGCCCGCCTAAATTCAGGAAATCGCCGTCCTGCAAAATTCTTTGAGGCACACCCTGAAAAATCTGATAAGCGTCAATGTCAAAATCCGTTGGGAAATCACAAGGAAGCCTTGTCAGATTTTTCTTGACGATTTGCAGCGGTATCGGGAACTTGATAGATAACCATTCCTTTTCTGCTTCATGTACGGCGATATTATCAAAATATCTATGTCCGCCGATGTGGTCCCAATGAACATGAGTAGTAACCGCCATCACGGGCAGCTCCGTCAAACTGCCTACAATTTTTCGGATGTTGGAAACTCCTAAACCTGTATCAATGAGGACAGCACTTTCTTCTCCGCATAACAGATAGCAATGCGTTTCTTCCCAGTGATTGTATTCGCTAATCACAAATGTCTGAAAATCAATTTGCTCCACAGTAAACCAGTTGTTCATATAGATACATTCCTCAATATTTTCAGCTTGTCAAATGCTTACATCATATTATAGCATAGTATTGTGAACAAATCCACTTACTTCGACATCTCTAAATCAACTTTAGCCCTGTGCTGCGTATTGAGCGCGGCACAGGGCTTTTTCCATTTCAGGCGATTTTGAGCGCCACATTCGATGCCTTGTACGCAGGACGCACCTTTGCACTTCACGGAATCGGACGATAACCAGCCAAACCACAAAAGGTCACGCGAAGCCGCGCACCGGCTGCGCGATACCGTGAATCGCGGAATGGTGCAATCAATACGCGCAAGCGGCAGATACTTCACGAATCCGGTAAGCATTGATTTTTCCTACCTGATTTCAACCCATTTTCGCCCGAAAATCTCTGTGAATCCGGTCTATTCGCAAAGTGTTTACAGTCCTATTTGAAAAACCATCTTGACAATATTCATCGGACGGGCAGCTTTTTCTTACGCTTCATACGGTTGCTCCAGCTCCTCCGGCTTGCGCAGGAACTTGCGGAAATCGTTGCAGAAGGCGGCGTATTCATAGCCGGTGCAGATACGCTCGTCCATCACCACGCCCAGGGGCATGATCTTCTTATGGAGATTGCCGCTCATGTAATCCGGCACAGGCTTGCCCATGCAGACAAACACGCTGGTGGTGCCGAATTCATAGCAATGATGGTGGATGTAGCTGGTCTTGATGGAGGCCAGGTTGGTGATGAACATACTGGTGTGGAAGGGGCTCAGGTCGATGATCTTCCGGGGCAGCAGACCCAGCTTATCCAGATGGTACGCCAGCCAGATGACGAACTTGGGCAGCAGGGAAAAGGAAAACATCATGCGGGCAAACTTGTCGGTGTTGTTTTTCTGCTCGGTGGCGGAGTTGGCGGATACCGCGTCGGTGATCTTCTGCTGGATGGTAAAGACGGTGTCCTCCGGCGTCAGGAAAATTTTCAGCGACGTTTCATCGGGCCGCCCGTCCGCCAGCTTCTTCAGGATCACGAAGGACACGCAGAAGTGGTTCCGCTTATAGACCTTGCTGTTCATGATGAAGTAGTTCAGCTTGGGGTTATACATCACCGCCCGGTAATAGGCGGCGATAATGACGGCCATATGGTTGATCCGGACGCCGGCGCGGCGCTTCTCGCGGATATAGGACTTGATGAGCTCCTCGTCGATATACTCGGTGATGGTGTTCTGGGCATCATACCGCTTGGGCATGATATAGGGGATGGCTGCCACGATGGGCGGCAGGTCTTTGACACGGGTACCGTCAGGGCGCATAGGCTGGTTCCTCGATTCTGTGGTTTTCTTTTATCCATTATACGGTACGCTTTCCCCGATTGCAACATAAGACGGCAGATTTTTTCCTTTACCTTTGCCGCGGAATTTGGTATACTATAATTTATTATAGAAGGAAACGAAAGGAGTCGACAGACCATGAAGTTTCCCGTCTGGCATGTGGCGCAGACGGACTGCGCCGCGATAGAGCGGCTGACGGACGCGGGCTACCCCTATCTGGTGTCCAGCGTATTGGCCAGCCGGGGCGTCAGCTGTCCGGAGCAGGCCACGGAATTTCTGACGCAGGAGACCACGCTGGTCCACTCGCCCTTCCTGATGAAGGACATGGACAAGGCCGTGGCCCGGATCGACCGGGCGCTGGCCGGCGGCGAGCGGATCGCCATTTTCGGCGACTATGACGTGGATGGCATTACCGCCACCTGCATCATGGTGGATTATCTGAAGGGCCGGGGCGCCGACGTGGTGCACTACATCCCCCGGCGCATCGAGGACGGCTACGGCCTCAGCTGCGAGGCCATCGAGGGACTGCGCAAGGGCGGCGCCACGCTGCTGGTGACCGTGGACTGCGGCATCACCGGCGTGGAGGAGGTGGCCTACGCCCAGTCCATCGGCATGGACGTGGTGGTCACCGACCACCACGAGTGCAAGGAGACGCTGCCGGTGGCGGCCGCGGTGGTGGATCCCCGCCGCACCGACTGCGAATATCCCTTCAAGCATCTGGCGGGCTGCGGCGTGGCGCTGAAGCTGGTGCTGGCGCTGGGCGGCCCCGACAGGGAGGAGGCCCTGTTCTCCCGGTACTGCACGCTGGCGGCCATCGGCACGGTGGCGGACGTGATGCAGATGACCGGCGAAAACCGCACCATCGTATCGCGGGGCCTTGCCTCGCTGGACCGCTCGGACTTTATCGGGCTGCACGCCCTGCTGAAGGAGGCGGGTCTGGCCGGACGTGAGATCTCCTCCGTACAGATCGGGTTCGTGCTGGCGCCCCGCATTAACGCGGCGGGCCGCATGGGCGCGGCGGATATGGCCGCCGACCTGCTGCTGTGTCAGGACGCCGCGCAGGCGGAGGAGCTGGCCAAGGCCCTGTGTGCCCTGAACCGGGAACGGCAGAGCGTGGAGCAGACCATCTATTCTCAGGCCGAGGCCATGATCGAGGAGCTGCCGGAGGAGCAGCGCCGGGCGCTGGTGCTGGCGTCGGAGACGTGGCATCAGGGCGTGGTGGGCATCGTGGCCTCCCGTCTCAGCGAGAAATACTCCCGGCCCAGCTTCATGATCCATCTCAACGGCGGCGTGGGCAAGGGCTCCTGCCGCAGCTGGGGCGGATTCAACCTGTTCGCCGCGCTGGAGAGCTGCTCCGACCTGCTGCTGGGCTTCGGCGGCCACGAGCTGGCGGCAGGCTTTACCATCGACGAGGCCAACATCCCCGCCTTCCGGGCGCGGATGAACCAGTACGCCGCCGAATACTGGGTGGGCAAGACGCCGGAATCGGCACTGGAGGTGGACGTGGAGCTCCGCCAGCCCAACCGGGTAACGTTACAGGAGGTGGAAGCGCTGGCCGCGCTGGAGCCTTACGGCAGCGGCAACGCCCGGCCTCTGTTCTGTCTTATGGGGGCCACGCTGCTGCGGACCCAGAACGTGGGCCAGAACCGCCATCTCAAGCTGCGGCTGGGCAAGGGCAACGCCCAGTTTGACGGCATTTTCTTTTCCACCACCTCCGCCGCCTGCGGCTGTGCCGAGGGCGACCGGGTGGACGCGGCCTTCTATCTGCAGGTCAACGAGTTCCGGGGCAGCCGCACGGTGCAGCTGCAAATGCTGGATATCCGGCCCTCTCTCTCGGCCAGCAGCCGGGAGCAGGAGTGCCTGACGCTGGTGGAGCAATGCGCCGCCGGCGAACCGGTGTCCGCCAAAAACGCCCACCGGATGCTGCCCTCACGGGAGCAGTACGCCGCGGTGTGGCGCTCGCTGGTACACCTGACGCCGGAGGGCGCGCTGCACACGGCGTATCTGCCGCTGCTGCGGTCGCTGTCGGCGGCCATGGGC
This sequence comes from bacterium, assembly GCA_963640475.1. GTDB lineage: Bacteria > Bacillota > Clostridia > Oscillospirales > Oscillospiraceae > Vescimonas. The sequence continues at coordinate 9,581 of CAVHYW010000009.1, forward strand.
AAGGCGGACAGCTTCCTGCGCAGCGCCTTCTGTCTGGCGGTGTTTCAGGAGCGCGGCCTGCTGAAGCTGGAGATCCAAGGCGATACCATTGATATACAGCTGGCCGGACGGGACAAGAAGGTCCGGCTGGAGGATTCGGAATACATACGGCGTCTGACCGACGCGGAGACCGGACGGGGAGGAGGCGGCATCCTATGAGCAAAACTGTGGATATCGAGGCCATGTATCAGCATCTGGAGGACACCGTCCGCAGCTACAACCCCTCGGCCAATTTTCAGCTGATCCGGCAGGCCTATGAGTTTGCCCGCGACCAGCACGGCGCCCAGCTGCGCAAGGACGGCTCCCCCTTCGTGACCCACCCGCTGGCGGTGGCCCAGATCGTGGCGGAGGAGCTGCATCTGGACAGCGAATCCATTGAGGCGGCGCTGCTCCACGACACCATCGAGGATACCGCCGCCACCCATGAGCAGCTGGCCAAGATGTTTTCCCCCACGGTGGCCGATCTGGTAGAGGGCGTCAGCAAGCTGACCCGCGTCCACTACACCTCCAAGGAGGAGGAGCAGATGGAGAACCTGCGGAAGATGCTGATGGCCATGAGCAAGGACATCCGGGTCATCCTCATCAAAATCTCCGACCGGCTCCACAACATGCGCACCATGGAGTATCAGACGCCGGAGAAGCAGAAGCAGAAATCCTTCGAGACCATGGAGATCTACGCACCCATCGCCCACCGGCTGGGCATGCAGAAGATGAAGTGGGAGCTGGAGGACCTTTCCCTGAAATATCTGGACCCCGTGGGCTACCGGGAGATCACCGAGGCGCTGGACGAGAAAGCGGCGGAGTACGACGGCTTTATGTCCGCCATCCACGACCAGATCGTGACGCGGCTGCGGGAGGAGGGCATCGAGGCCACCGTCTACGGCCGCATGAAGCACCCCTACTCCATCTACCGGAAGATGTACACCCAGAACAAGAGTCTGGACGACGTGTTCGACCTGTTCGCCTTCCGTGTCATCGTGGACACGGTGGCGGACTGCTATAACGTGCTGGGCATCATCCACGACCTGTTCAAGCCCATTCTGGGCCGGTTCAAGGACTATATCGGCACCCCCAAGCCCAACCTGTACCAGAGCCTGCACACCACGGTGGTGGGCGAGAGCGGCATCCCCTTCGAGGTGCAGATCCGCACCAAGGAGATGCACGAGGTGGCGGAGTACGGCATCGCCGCCCACTGGAAGTACAAGCAGAACGGGCAGGGCGGCGGCGACGAGGGCCGCTATGAGTGGGTGCGCCGCCTGCTGGAGAATCAGGAGGGCACCGACGCCGAGGACTTTATCCACTCCCTGAAGGTGGACATGTTCGCCGACGAGGTGTTCGTGTTCACCCCCAACGGCGACGTCATCAATCTGCCCGCCGGGGCCACCCCCATCGACTTTGCCTATAACATCCATTCCGCCGTGGGCAACCACATGGTGTCCGCCAAGGTCAACGGCCGCATCGTGCCGCTGAACCACCGGCTGCAGAACGGCGACGTGGTGGAGGTCACCACCAGCCAGAGCGCCCACGGCCCCAGCCGCGACTGGATCAAGATCGCCCGCTCCAGCAACGCCCGCAGCAAGATCCGCCAGTGGTTCAAGCGGGAGAAGCGGGACGAGAACATCGTCAATGGCCGCCAGAGCTTCGAGTCGGAGCTGAAACGCACCGGGGTCTCCCTGAAGGAGCTGCTGGCCGACGAGAATGTGCCCAACGTGCTGAAAAAGCTCAGCTTCAACTCCGTGGACGATATGTACGCCGCCATCGGCTACGGCGGCGTCACGGCCCTGAAGGTCATTGGCCGTCTGCGGGAGGATATCCAGCGTATCCTGCACCAGCATCAGGCCGAGCGGCAAGCGGAGGTGCCTGTGGCGGGCCAACCGGAGGTCATGCGGCCCGCCGTGCCCCAGCGGAAGGGTGAGCACGGCATCATCGTGGAGGGCCTCAGCAACTGTCTGGTGAAGTTCTCCAAATGCTGCTCTCCCGTGCCGGGGGACGACATCGTGGGCTTCATCACCCGTGGCTACGGCGTGTCCGTCCACCGGGCGGACTGTCCCAACGTGCTGCGCTCCAGAGATAATCCCGCCGAGGCAGGCCGCTGGATCCGGGTCAGCTGGGCCGACAAGACCAGCGAGAGCTATCATACCATGCTGCAGGTGGTGGCCAAGGACCGCATCAGCCTGATCGTGGATGTGTCCACGGTGCTGTCCTCCACCAAGACCCGTGTGCTGTCCCTGAACGCCCGCTCCACGCCGGACGGCTTCGGTCTGCTGGATCTGGGCATCGAGGTCAGCGACCGCGACCAGCTGAAAACCGTCATGAACCGTCTGGAGCAAATTCAAGGCGTCATGAAGGTAACGCGGCCTGCGGGATAAGATTACTGGCGCAAAATCTGACGATTTTGCTGCCAATGGGGTTTACGGCCGACTGCGCGCGCCCTTCGGGCACACTGGCGGCCGAGAAGAATTTTTCTGACGCACATGTCGTCAGAAAAATGATTTGACTTTTTCGCGTCTGCGGACGCGAACTCTGCGAGGCTTTTGAATACTATCTGTATAAAGGAGAACAAATTATGCGCGCTGTATTGACCCGCGTGAAGCACGCCTCCGTCACCATCGACGGAAAAGTACACGGCCAGATCGGCGAGGGCTTCCTGATCCTGCTGGGCATCACCCATGAGGATACCGAGGCGCAGGCCGTCAAGCTGGCGGACAAGCTGACGGGCCTTCGCATTTTCGAGGACGAAAACGGCAAGATGAACCGGGGCCTGGACGAGGTGAAGGGCGAGCTGCTGGTGGTTTCCCAGTTCACCCTGTACGGCAACTGCAAGAAGGGCCGCCGCCCCGAGTTTCTGGCTGCCGCGCGGCCCGAGGTGGCCATCCCCCTGTACGAGAAGTTCGTGGAGCTGTGCCGCGCCAAGGGCTTCCACACCGAGACCGGCGAGTTCGGTGCCTATATGCAGGTGGACAGCCTGAACGACGGCCCGCTGACGCTGGTGGTGGACACCGACCAGCTGTAAGGAGGGCGCACGGATGAAGGTACTCTCTCTGATGGTGGGCCCCATCATGACCAACTGCTACATCCTCTGCGACGAGGAAGCAAACGTCTGCGCCGTCATCGACCCCGGCGACGAGCCCAAGCGCATCGAGGCCATGATCGCCTCCAGCGGCTGCACCCCCATCATGATCCTGCTGACCCACGGCCACTTTGACCACTGCACCGGCGTGGCGGGCCTGCTGGAGACGTGGCCGGAGCTGCCGGTCTATATCCACGAGGGCGACGTGACCGACGGCATGGGCGGCGAGCTGCGCTTCCACCGGCTGGGCGAGAAGAACCAGCGGTACTACAAGGAGGGCGACAAGCTGACGGTGGGCGGTCTGACGCTGGACGTGCTGGAGACCCCCGGCCATTCCACCGGCTCCGTGTGTCTGCTGGTGGAGGGACAGGGCGTGCTCTTTGCCGGAGACACCCTGTTCCGGGGCTCCTGCGGCCGGTGCGACTTCCCCGGCGGCGACTATCGGGCCATGCTGAAATCTCTGGCCCGGCTGGGCGCGCTGGAAGGCCAGTACACCGTCTATCCCGGCCACGATTCCGCCACCGACATGGACTATGAGCGGAAGTACAACCCCTATATGAAGCAGGGCATGAACGTATGAAGCTGATCTTTACCGGTCATAACGACCGTTACGCCATCGAGCAGGACCTGCTGGCCTTCTTCCCCAACGAGCGTCCGGTCTACGATCCGGAGGCGGAGGAGGACCGCTGCGCATGGGTGAAGCTCTCCCAAGGGAATACCTACGCCACCGCGACCACCCGTATCCGCTATCAGGGACGGGAGGGCCGCGGTCTTTCCCGCGTGCGCATCGACCCCGCGCTGACCCCCTATCAGCAGGAGGGACTGCGGCAGCGGGCGCTGAAAATGAGCTTTTTCAAGGCGTCGGTGGAGATTCTGGGCCGCGTCCCCGCGTGGGGCAGCCTGACGGGCGTGCGGCCCGCCAAGCTGGCGGCCCGGCTGCTGCGGAGCGGCATGACGCCCCGGCAGGCCGACCGTGAGCTGGACCGCACCTATCAGGTATCCGCGCCCCGCCGCCGTATGTGCATCGAAGCGGCGCAGGCGGGCATCGCCGCCAAGGAGGCGCTCCAACCCAACGACATCTCCCTGTATATCGGCATCCCCTTCTGCCCCACGCGCTGCGCCTATTGCAGCTTCGTCTCTCAGGCGGTGGAGCGCTCCTTCAAGCTGATGGAGCCGTATCTGGAAGCGCTGGAGCGGGAGATCACGCTGGCGGCCCAAATGGTGAAGGACACCGGCCTGCGCATCAAGTCCTTCTACATGGGCGGCGGCACGCCTACCACGCTGTCGGCGAAGCAGATGGATCACCTGCTGGCCCATCTGAACCGCAGCTTCGACATGAGCCATGTGGTGGAATACTGCATCGAGGCGGGCCGCCCCGACACCATCGACCGGGAGAAGCTGCAGGTGCTCCTTGACCACGGGGCCGACCGCATCAGCGTCAACCCTCAGTCGCTGGACGACAATGTGCTGCGGGCCATCGGCCGCAGGCACACGGCGGCGGACATTTTGGCCGCCATGGAGCTGGCCACCTCCATGGGATTCCCCCATGTGAACATGGATCTCATCGCGGGTTTGCCCGCCGACACGCCGGAGGGCTTCCGGAAAACGCTGGATCAGTGCATCAAGAGCGGCGCGGACAACATCACCGTCCACACGCTGGCCATGAAAAAGGGCAGCCGCCTGACGCTGGAGGGCAGCCCCATCCCCTCGGCGGAGGCCGTGGCGGAGATGCTGGATTACGCCGACCCCACGCTGCGCGCGGCGGGCTTCGCCCCCTACTACCTCTACCGCCAGAAGTACATGTCCGGCAGCTTTGAAAATGTGGGCTGGTGCATATCCGGCGCGGAGGGACTGTATAATATTTACATCATGGAGGAGCTGCACAGCATCCTGTCTCTGGGCGCAGGCGGCTCCACCAAGATGGTGGATATCCGCCGGGACGACCGCATCGAGCGGGTATTCCACCCCAAGTACCCCACCGAGTACATCCAGCGGCAGGATCAGGTGGCGGCGGATCTGGAAAAGTTCGCCGCGTTCCACAGGGAAATGCTGGAAAATCCGGGGAAGTAACAAGGGATCTGTCATTCCGGGCGTAGGGGCCGGCGTCCCCGACGAAATATTTGCGCATGCCCCTACCCAGAACAAGGAGGTGACGGCTTGCAGCGCAGACAAAGCTTTTTGAGCGGCGCGGCCATTCTGGCGGGCGCGGTGGCCGTGACCAAGGTGCTGGGCGCCCTGTACAAGATCCCGCTGGGGAACCTGCTGGACAGTCAGGGCATGGCCCACTTTTACGCCGCCTATAACGTGTATAACCTGCTGCTGATGCTGTCCACGGCAGGGCTGCCGCTGGCCGCCTCGCGGCTGACGGCCAGCGCCTGCGCACTGGGGCGGCAGCGGCAGGCCCGGCAGGTGTTCCGGGCGGCGCTGGTGCTGCTGGGCAGCGTAGGTCTGGTGTTTTCGGCGCTGATGTTCTGCCTGCCGGAGACCATGGCGGGTGTCCTCCACGATCCCATGGCGGCGGCCGCCATCCGGGTACTGGCCCCGTCGGTACTGTGCGTATGCCTGACCTCCGCCATCCGGGGCTATACGCAGGGGCTGGGCGACATGACCCCCACCGCCGTCAGCCAGATCATTGAATCCGCCTGCAAGCTGCTGGTCGGACTGGGCCTATGTTGGTTCCTGCTCCGTAACGGCGCAGATCCGGAGACCGGCGCTGCCGGGGCCATCGCGGGCGTCACCTGCGGCACGGCGCTGGGCTTTCTGTTTTTGCTGGGGACGCTGCGGCGCTTCCGTCCCTCCGGCTGCGACACGCCGGACGGACTGGGCAGCACCATGGGGGCGCTACTGAAGATCGGCGTACCCATCACCGTGGCGGGCGGCGGCATGAGCCTGATGACGCTGCTGGATCAGTCGCTGGTGCTGGGGACGCTGCAATCCACCCTGGGGCTCAGCGCCAGGGCCGCCGCGGAGCTGTACGGCCAGTACACCTTCGGCATGACGCTGTTCGTGCTGCCGCCGTCGTTCATCTATCCGCTGTCGGTATCCCTGATCCCCGCCATCACGCAGGCACGCTCCCGCCGCGACGAGACCGCCGCCGGACGGCTCACCGCTTCGGCCCTGCGGATCACGGCGCTGCTGGCCTTCCCCATGGGCGCGGGCCTCAGCGTACTGGCCGGACCGATCCTGCACCTTTTATATCCCGCCGTGCCGGAGACGGCGCAGGCCGCCGCCTATCACCTGACGGTACTGAGCATCGCCAGCATCTTCGTGTGCCTGATGGTAGTGACCAACGGCATTTTGCAGGCCAACGGCAAAGAGCGCGTCCCCATCTGGACGCTGCTGGCGGGCGGCATGCTGAAGATCGTCACCAACTATCTGATGGTGGGCAATCCCGATATGGGCATCCGAGGCGCGCCGGTGGGCACGCTGTATAGCTACGCCCTGATCGTGGTGCTGAACATGATCGCCGTGTACCGCTGCATGAAGGGTAGGGTGGACTTCTTCCGCTGCCTGTGGCGGCCAGGCCTGTGCACCGTCGTGATGGCACTGGGCACCCGCTCCGCCTATACGCTGCTGGGCCGCTATATTTCCCAGAATCTGGCAACAGTCGCCGCCATTGCCGCCGCGGCCGCCGTCTACGTCATTCTGGCGCTGGCGCTGGGCGCGGTGACTGCCGACGACCTGCGGCACTTCCCAAAGGGGGAAAAATGGGCGCAGCGGCTGCATCTTCGGTGATTTTTTGCGTTTTCTGTGTAAAAAGGCTTGCAATGACACGACAAATATGGTAAATTTTTTATTGCCCTCTGCGTTAGGGCCTTTCCTTTGTTCTTAATGCGATACGCTTCGTTTTAGGATATGGTCGTACCAATGAAAAAATTTTTAGGAGGAAAAACCCATGAATAAAACCGAACTGATCAATGCCGTCGCCGAGAAGGCCGGCCTGTCCAAGAAGGCTGCCGAGGCTGCTGTCAACGCCACCCTGTCCGCCATTTCCGAGGGTCTGAAGGCTGACGAGAAGGTACAGCTGGTGGGCTTCGGCTCTTTCGAGGTGAAGCACCGCGCCGAGCGTACCGGCCTGAATCCCCGCACCAAGGAGCCCGTCACCATCGCCGCTTCCAAGGTTCCCACCTTTAAGGCCGGCAAGGCTCTGAAGGACGCCATCAAGTAAAAAATTCTGGCGCAAAATCTGCGAGGCAATTGTTTGTTATAAAAGAAAAGCGGCGCTGCCGCTTTTCTTTTTACCCCCAAGGAGGATACACCATGAGACTGGACAAATATCTGAAGGTCAGCCGCCTCATCAAGCGGCGCACCGTGGCCAACGATGCCTGCGACAACGAGCGGGTCACCGTCAACGGACGGGTGGCCCGGGCCTCCTACGACGTGAAGGTAGGCGACGTCATCACCATCCGCTTCGGCCAGAAGGCCCTGTCGGTGGAGGTGCTGTCGGTGGCCGACAATGTGGGCAAGGCCGACGCCGCCGCCATGTACCGGGAGACTACGTTATAATTTTCCGCACCCTCTCATACAATGCAGTAACGCTTTGTATGAGAGGGTGTTTCTTTTGGCCTATGACATGAACGGCGGCAGCAATGCCGTATACCACCGGCTGACGCTGGAGGGCCGGGAAAAGCTGACGGTGGGCGGCGTGGAGGACGTGGAACGGTTCGACGAGAACTGCATCGTCATGTCCACCTGCGCCGGGACGCTGGTGGTGACCGGAGAGGGACTGCACATCGGCAAGCTGAGTCTGGACGGCGGCGAGCTGCACGTGGATGGCCGCATCGACGGCATCAACTATGAGGAGGAGCAGCCCAGCCGCAGCGGCGGCCTGTTCAGCCGGCTGTTCGCCTGATGGAGAACTATGTGTCGGCCCAGCTGCAGCAGCTGGGCGCGGCGGTGGCGCTGGGCGCAGCTGGCGGCCTTGTGTACGATGTGCTGCGCGCCGCACGGCTCCTTGACCGCCGCGACCGGCTGCTGACCCATTTGCTGGACGCGCTGTTCGTGGTGCTGCTGGGCGCGGGCGTCCTGTGGCTGGCGCTGGTGGTGGGGGACGGGGAGCTGCGGCTCTACATGGTCACCGGTATGGCGCTGGGCGCGGTGCTGTGGTTCAGTCTCTTCTCCCGGCCGCTGCGGCCGGTGTGGGATTTCTGGGCGGCGGCACTGGTGGCGCTGTGCCGTTTGCTGGGGATGCCCTTCGTTTTTTTATGGCGTGCCGCAAAAAAAGTGATAGAATCTGTCAAAAAGGGCTTTTCTTTTCTGCGCAAGTGCGTTAAAATAAGGGTGGAAGCATGGCGCAAGGGCCATGACCGAACAACGACACCGCAGGAAGGAGGCAGCACCATGGCAAAAGAGAAGAAAACCAAACGCACAAAGAAGCATCCCCCGACGGTGCTGCTGACAGTGCTTCTTGTGCTGGCGGCGGTGCTGAGCATCCAGATCGTGAAGGTATACGGCCAGCTGAAAACCGCCCAGCGGGAGGAATCCGTGCTGAACCAGCAGCTGGCGCAGCAGCAGCAGGAGAACGACGCCCTGCGCTCCGATCTGGACAAGAAGGACGACGAGAGCTTCATTAAGGCGCTGGCCCGGGATCTGCTGGGTCTGGCCGAGGAGGGCGAACGGATCTTCTACGACGTGAATGACTGAAAAAGAGACAGCCGGGGCTGTCTCTTTTTTTGTTACTTAGGGAGAAAGTAGGGGCGGGGTTCTACCCCGCCCTTTCGGTTTGCGGCGGGGTTTTCGTTAAATGGCGGGCGGGGCAGAGCCCCGCCCCTACGCAATTCTATCAATAGCCGTTCCGTAGGGCGGGGTGACCTCACCCCGCCGCACGGTGGACGCAAAAGACTTTTCGGCGTAGGCATCAGCGGCAGCGGCGCTGGTGTAAAGACGATCCTTTTAACGAAACGAAAAAGAACATCTTGCGTGAACGTGTGGTACATGGTCACAAATCTAAAAACGGTATAGCGCGCAAGGAAGTGAAGAAACCATTGGTTTCTTCTGGCTCTTTTGCCCACTTTTCCAGCTATTGGGAAAAGTGGGCCGCCGGAGGCGCGAAAAAACTAAGGGGAGGGGCTTTGCCCCTCCCCTTGCGAAAACTATTGCAGCTTTTCCGTGACCTCGCGGCTCAGCTTCACAGCGCCGTAGAGGTTCTTGGCGCTGCATCCGGCACGGCCGCCGCCCGCACAGGCGCAGGCGCACGCACAGGCACAGCTGCTGGCGCAGGCGCAATGGCCTCCGCCGCCGAAGCCGCCGCCGCCAAATCCGCCGCCCCGGCTGCCGCCGCCGAAACCTCCACCGCCGCCGCGATTGTTGGTGGGCGGCTTGGGCCGGTGGGGCGTGCCTACGCTGCCGGGCCGGGGCCTGCCGTCAGGCCCAGCGGGATACCACAGGTGGTTGACGAACACATAATGGGTGCCGAAGCCGCCCCGGTAGCCGTCGCTGCTGCCGGCCCAGAGGATCACCAGAAAGACGATCACCACAAAAACGGCCAGCACCACAAGGAGGCTGCCGTCGTCGTAGCCGTAATCGCTGTCATAATCGTCATAGTAGCCGCCGTTATAGTCGGCGGGCGTATTGTCGGCGCTGTACGCCTGATCCAGCGTGGTGGGCCAGTCGGCATACTGCACCACGATGTTCATGGTATCGCCGTGGCCCATATCCCGGGCCGAGAGCACCACACCCGCATCGGCGGCGGTCACATCGGCGGAGAGATGATCCGTAACGGCAGAGCTGTTGGGGACGCCTGCCGGATCGTTCCACGTCAGGGTCATTTTCCCGATCCTGGTGCCGTCGAACCAGCCGGGGGTGTAGTCATAGGACACCGTATCGCCGTCCAGCGTGTACATATACTCCTGCACCCAGGAATAGGCGAAGGTGAAGGTCTCGCCGTCGTCATAGGCCCGGTCCAGATAGACATACATGAAACTGTTGTCGTACTCCAGCCGCTCAATGTTGTCGGTAAGGGCCGTCTCCTCCCGGATGGAGCCGTTGGGAACGCCGATCTGTAATTCCTGCCCGTAGGGCAGAGCCTCCAGCGGCGTCCATGTCAAAGAGACGGTGATGTTCAGGCTGCCGTCGTCTGTGTTGGGCTGGACGTCCACGCTGTAATCGTTGATGTAGTCGTAATCCGCCCAGGCCGCCACGCTGAGACACAGGGCAAGGCCCAGGCCCAGCAGCAAAGTGAGAAGCTTCTTCATTCCGCCGCCCCCTTTCCCTTCAGCTGACAGAGGTGCTCCATTTTCACGCTCTCCGCCCGGATGGCGGCGCAGCGGGGACTATCCCAGATGTCCTTCCAGTCATCTTGCAGCAGGTCGCCCAGCGGTTCGTCGGACAGCCAGCTCTGGCAGGGCACCACCTTGCCGTCCGGCGTCACCGCCATGTTGGAGAGACACGCGCCGCAGCTGGGGATCAGGTTCAGGCCCAGAGAGCGCAGCGTCCTTTCGCTGAGCCAGCCAGGGGAGGTGAAGTCCAGCTCCATGCCCAGCTCCCGTGCCGTCTCCACCGCCTGACGGAGGATGTCCGTCAGTTCAGCGGGGGTCAGGGCGGTGGCCCGGCTCTCCTGTCCGCAGGCGCTGCCGGAGGGGATCAGCCCGGAGCAGGTGGCGTACCGCACACCCAGACTGTGGGCGAACCGCAGCGTGTCGGCATAGTGGGTATTGAGAGAGCAGAGGGGCGTGTTCACCGATACGATCAGCCCGGCCTCCACCGCGTGGCGGATACCCTGCACCGTGTCGTTGAAGCCGTTGACGCCCACCAGCTGGTTATGGATGTTGCCCTCGGCGCTGTACAGGGTCACCTGCACGCTGTCAAGACTGGCGTCGTAAAGCCCGGCGCACAGCTCCGGCGTCAGGGCCCGGCCGTTGGTGTTCAGGCGGGTGACGAACCACTCCGCCGCGCGCACCAGCTCCACCAGATCGCTCCGCAGGGTCGGCTCGCCGCCGGTGAAGGTCACCTGGGGGATGTTGGCCCTGCGCAGGGTGTCCAGAAGGGTTTTCCACTGCTCGGTGGATAACTCCGGCGTTTCGCCCATGGGCTGGCCCGCGGCGTAGCAGTGCAGGCACTTCTGGTTGCAGTGCCACGCGCCGTCCTTCTCCATGGCGCTGACCATCAGATCCATCCGGTGGGGTGCGGTCATCTCCGGCGCGTAGTCCGCCAGCGTCAGCAGCCCCACCTCCGCCTCCGGCTCACGGCCCTGGGCGATGGCGATGAGGCTGGTCAGCATCAGGTGCATGTCGGCGGCCAGCTGCTGGCGTCTGGTGCGGGGATAGGTGCGGTGGGTCTGCTCCACCGCCGCCGTCAGCAGCGCCTCCCACTGGCGCTCCTCCAGCTCCTGCCCCTCATAGGCCTGCCACTGATCCATCAGGTTGGCCAGCATGATGGCCCAGCTGAGATTCAGCGGCACCAGCGACGCGCCGTTGAGCAGCAGCAGAAACGGTGTATCCGGCCCGTCGTCCTTGGGCGGTATCATGTGGATGCGTACCACACCGGGACCCTTGGGGTCCAGCGTAATGTGGCGCACGCAGTCCAGATGGGCGCGGCGGTAACGCCGCTCCCGAAATGTCATATGCTTCATAGAATCCTCCTGTGGGGCGGCACACGCCCCGTGCCCCAAGCATACCACACAACAGGGAAAATGGCAAGGTGAGTCGGGGCGTTAAGAAAACATGCCGGTGGCATGTTTTTAGCCCCGATCTCGGCGGCTATATCCTGTTGCGGTGCCCAAAATTTTGCTGCGGCATTTAAGCCGCCAAAATTTTGACCGCTGCCACTCGCTCACCTCGCTTTTTCTGCCACTGGCAGCACTCGGATCGCTCCCCGCCGTAGCATCCATCTGGATTTGCACCGCACAATCACCGGACAACCCCTCCGGCGCTTCGCGCCACCTCCCCTTACACAGGGGAGGCTTTGAGCCGCCATATCCCAAATTATAAAAAGGAGCCGCGTCCACAGTCACGGGACACGGCTCAAGCGGGTGGGATATTGGAAAGCTTCCGGGTATTATGGTACACCATCCGCCCCTGTCTTGTCCATAGGAGGTTTTGTCGCTTTTCCTCTTCTTTGGGCGTTCCCCGTCGAAACGCACAAAAATTGTTTCACTTTTGTGAACTTTCCCTAAATTTACTGTGATGCCCTTTTCAAATGCAGGGCAATGTGCTATAATGCGGACAAGGATAAGGGGAAATCCCTCCCCGACCCTTTGTTCCGTACCCCAAGAAAGGAGCAACCAATATGAAGTTCACATTCGCCTGCAAGAAGATCGCGCTGAACGACTCCATTAAGGAGTACGCCGAGAAGAAGATCAGTAAGCTCGACCGGTACTTCGCGGAGGAAGCGGACGCATTTGTGACCTTTGCCGTGGAAAAGAAAAACCGCTGCACCGTGGAGCTGACCATCCGCGCCGCCAACGGCACGCTGTTCCGTGCTCAGGCCGAGGATCCCGACGGTGACATGCGGGGCGCCATCGACGGGACCGTCAGTTTCATCGAGCGCCGCATCCGCAAGAACAAGACCCGTCTGGCCAAGAACCTGCGGCCGGAGGTCATGGAGCCGGAGCTGCCGGAGTTCCATGTGGAGGAAGAGGACGAGTTCCACGTGGTGCGCACCAAGCGCTTCACCGTCAAGCCCATGACCATCGACGAGGCCATCTTGCAGATGAACCTGCTGGATCATTCCTTCTATGTGTTCCGCAATGTGGCGGACGACACCATCTCGGTGGTCTATCGCCGCAACAACGGCGGCTACGGCATCATCGAGACGCAGGAGTAATATATATTCAGGGCGGCCCTCACGGGCCGTCCTGCTTTTTTCTATCTTTCGCGCTTCCCGCGCAAAAAGAAAAAACCGGACTTCCGTCCGGTTTTTTCTTTACAGGGATGCAGGAACAAAGAGAGAAAATAAGAAAGAAAAGAAAGCAATTGAAAAAATAGGATAAAATGGCGGTTTATCCTGTTTTCAGGAGAATCTATATTGTTTTCCTGTTGTGGCTATACCATATCACACAAATTCGCACTTGTAAAACGGATAAAACCCACATATAATATAGGTAGAATTTATATTTTCTTTACACAGGAGGCGCGGCATGAACAACACCGATATGGAGACCTTCTGGGCGGTGCTGGAGCACGGCACGCTGACGGCGGCGGCCGAAGCGCTGTTTATCACCCAGCCCACGCTGACCAACCGCATTCAGGCGCTGGAGGCGGAGGTGGGCGCGCAGCTGTTCCACCGGGGCAAAGGCATCCGCCACATCGAGCTGACCGAGGCGGGGCAGCGGTTCCTGCCGCTGGCCTACCGCTGGCAGACGCTGCTGGAGGAGACGAAGGGCGTGGCGGAGACCGCCACACGGGAATACCTCCGCATCGGCGCGGTGTTCTCCACCAACCAGTACATCCTTCCGGCGGCCTATCGCCGGTTCCTCCACCGGAAGCTGCCGGTGGCGCTGTGGGTGCAGACCCTGCTGGGCACCGGCTATGACGGAGCGCAGCCGGTGGCCCGCCGCGAGCTGGAGATGGCCCTGATGGACGGCGACAGCTTCTACCATCCCCAGCTTGAGCTGACGCCCCTGTGCAGCGAGGAGACGGTGGTGGCCTGCTCGCCGGACAGCCCCTATGGCGACGTGATCTCCCCCAAGGAGCTGGATCCCAACAACGAGATCGTGGTATCATGGCGCAAGGCCGTGCAGGACTGGCGGGATCACTGGTTCGGCCTGACGGCCACGCCGCTGCTGTACGCCGACTCCATGCAGGCGGTGGACACCTTTCTGGGCAACGAGATGATGTGGGCCGTCGTACCGCTGGCCGCCGCCCGTGCGCTGGAGCAGGCGGGCCGTGCACGGATCTGCCACCTGACCGACCCGGCCCCTGACCGGGTGTCCTATCTCATGACCCGCCGGGGCGAGGCCCTCAGTCCCGCGGCCCAGCTGCTGCTGGAGGACATCCGCACGGAGATCCAGCAGATCGAGGGCGTGCATTTGGTGCAGTAATAAAACAGGCACATGGCGTATGCCATGTGCCTGTTTTATTACTCAGTGCATGGGACAGCCGTGGAGGTGCACACCGGCGTTCTCCCGCCGGGTGGCCCGCACGCAGATCATCTCACCGGCGATGGACACGGCGATCTCCTCCGGCGTTACCGCCTTGATGGCGGTGCCGATGGGGGTGTGAACAGTGGCGATGGCCTCCTCGCTGATGCCTGCCGCCCGCAGGCGGGCGTTGACGCTGGCGGTCTTGCTGCGGGAGCCGATGACGCCGATGTAGGCGTACTGTCCCCGCAGCACCTGCTCCTGTACGGCGAAGTCGTGACTGTGGCCGTTGGTCATGACCACCACATAGTCCTCGCCGCCCACGGGCACGGCGTCGGCCAGACGGTCAAGGTCGCAGCACACCACCGCGTCGGCGGTGGGGAAACGCTCCTTGGTCACCAGCTCCGGGCGGTCATCCACCACCGTCACCCGGAAGCCCACGGTGGTCAGCAACGGGCACAGGGCCAGCGAGCAATGGCCCGCGCCGAACAGGATAGCCCGCTCGCCGATGGGCAGTGGCAGGGCCACATGGGCGCTGTCGGTCTCGTCGGTATCCTGCAAAGCCGGTGTGCCGCCGTCCAGCGCCAGCACCAGCCAGCCCGGCTGCCGCAGGGCGATACGGCGCAGCACCTCGCCCTCCAGCGTCTGCCATACCGGATCGTCGGCAGCGATGAATTGCAGGTGCACCGTCACGTCGCCGCCGCACACCATGCCGATGTCCTCGGTGTCATTGTGGTGGAGCTTATACTCGTGGACGGTGCTGCGGTGCTCCCGCAAAAGCTTTTTGCCCAGTTCGATGCTCTGGCCCTCCACCGCGCCGCCGCCGATGGTGCCGCAGAGCAGACCCGTTTCGCCCACCAGCATCTGTGCGCCCGTCCCACGGGGGGTGGAACCGCTGTCGGCGATGATGGTACACAACACCGTATCGTGGTGCTTTTCCATTTGATAGAGCAGGGTTGTGAAGATGTTGTTCATGATAGTGCTCCTTTTCATCAGTTGATCCCTTGGGTCTGCTCCGGCATATCGCCCACGTTCCAGCGCAGCAAGCCGAAACACCGGCTCTGGGGCAGATAGAGGGGAAAGTCCTCCCGTCCCGTGGCCGTCAGCCGCGTGCGCAGGAAGTCCTCCGTGACAGGGGTGATATCGCCCGGACTGCGGTACAGCTGGAAGAACCGCCGGGCATCGTCTAAGGTGCGGAATGGCTGTCCCATGGGCAGCTCCATCTCGCAGGCATGGAAGGGGATGCCCCGCACCGTCAGCACCTCCCGGCCGCGGGGATAGCCGCCGTGACGGATGGCGGGCTGTGCGGCGGAGAACCGGTGGGCGGCGTCGTTGCGCATGATGGCCAGCACCGTGCCACGGCACTGGGCCGCTGAAATGGCCAGTATCTCCTCGATATGGCCGAAGAAGCAGAACACCATGGCGTCATAGGGCGTCTCCGGCGGCAGCCGGGCAATATCGCCGCAGCGGATGTCGATGTTGGTAATGTGCCGCTTGCGGCAGTTATCCGCCAGCAGGCCCAACGCCTCGCCGCTGACATCCACCGCCGTCACCTGCTTCACATAGGGTGACAGCGCCAGCGACAGGTGTCCCGTGCCGCAGCCCGCGTCGCAGATGCGGCCCTCCCTGGGCAGATACGGGGCCAGCGCCGCCGCAAGGCGGGCGTGGAAGTCGCCCCAAGCGGCGGCATCCTCCATAAAGCGGACCTTGTCCGCATTCCATTCAAACATGGGTCTCTCCCTCCGCACGGGGTGGCTTCTGCTTCATGGCGCTTCTCCCTTTCGGTGGTTTTCAACGTTATATTTTACCGCGTTATTCTTTTTCTCGCAATACGGATATGTTCAATATGGTCGGATTTTCGTGCGAGGATAGCAAAACAGGCCGTCGCAAAACGGCCTGTTGTTTTTGTGTTGAGATTTTTCGCCCTCCGAGGCGAGTTACTTTTGCCCTTGGCGGCAAAAGTAACCAAAAACGCCACTTAAACCTGCGGTTTAAGAATCCGCCCACGCTATGCCCTTTGCTCATAAGATACCTTATGCCACGCGTTCACAGAACTCGGTTAATTTCGTTTCGTGTGACGAATCGACTTTCTTCTTGCGCCGCTGCCGCTCATATTCTCAACGGTAGACACCGAAGCGTTTTTCGACATATCAGCCAGCGGCAGCGACGCTGGTGCAAAGACGATCCCTTTAACTAAAACGAAAAAGAAAAGTTTACGCAAACGTGTGGTGGGAACTTGCAATCTGGTACAATGTATAGCGCGCCCGGAAGTGAAGGAACCGGAGGTTCCTTCCGGTGCTTTTGCCTACTTTTGTCACTGTTGACAAAAGTAGGTCGCCCCGGAGGGCGAAACCTCCCAATAAGGGCGGGGTAGAACCCCGCCCCTACGAAATTTCTATCGACGCTCGGTGCGTAGAGTACGATACACCCTCTCCCACAAACTCCCCGCCAGCACCTTGCCGGGCAGCAGGGCCGCAAGCGCTTCCGCATTGCGCCAGTCCTCCGCCGTCTCCACCTTGTTGATATACACCCAGCCGTCAGCGTAGCCCTCCGCATGGAGCACCGCAGCTTCCAGCGTAGGCGTGACGAGATCATTCTCCGACGCGCCGCACAGGGCGGCGTACCGCTCCGGCCTGTGGCACACCTGCCGGATGGGACGGCCAAAGCCGTCGGCTCCCACCACATAGACGGTCTGGCGGGCGTTGGCGGGAATCACCGGCTCATGAGGGGCGTGGGCTTTCAACGGCAGGCGCTTGGAGCCATCAGCTTCCACCAGCACGAAATCTGCCAGCTGAGCCAGCGTCTCAAAGGACAGCGCCGGGGCGGTCAGCTTGCCCTCCGCCGTTTCGCCCGCCACACATACCGCGCCGTGCGCCGCCAGTGCGGCGGCCACGTCGTCCGCCGCTGTCAGCATGGGGTACTGCTCCGGCCTTTGGATGTGGGTGGAGGTGGTGATGATCACCGTGCCGCGGCGGCGCAGCTCCTCCGCCAGCATGTGCATGAGGGTGGTCTTGCCGCCGCCGCCAATCAGGGCGGTGACGCCCCGTTCCACGCCCAGCAGGGCGGAAATGTCCATCATATGTCCTCCGGCACACGCACCCAACGGGCGGGCACGCCGTTTTCAAACGTCACCTGATAGCCGGTGCCGGCCTTGCGATACCAGTCCACACGCAGTCCGCCGAACCATGTCATCATGAATCCGGCAATTACGCCGCCGTGGATGACGCACACCGCGTCGCTGTCCTCCGCCAGCACCGTCTCCATGGCTTTCAGGTTCCGGGCCGTGGTCTGGGGCGCGCTCTCCCCGTTGGGGCAGGGCAGATGCTCGCTGTCGGTCATCCAGTGCTGGAAGGCGGGATCATCCTTCATCTGCTCATAGCTGCGCATCTCGAAATCGCCAAAGTCCATCTCCCGCAGGCCCGGCAGCACCATATGGGGCGTGTCGCCGTAGATGGCCCGAAAGGTCTGCTCCGTCCGCAGCATACCGCTGGTGAAGTACCGCTTCGCAGTGGGGTAGCGGGCGGCGTTTTCATGCAGCTCCGTCAGGGATTCCGGCAGCACCGGGATATCCGCCGCGCCGTAGTACAGGTCGTTGATGCTGCCCTCGGTCTGGCCGTGGCGTATCAGTGTCAGAATCATTTCAATACCTCCGTCAGTCCGCATAAAACGCGGGTCACATGTGTCGCTTCCCGGGCCAGACGCTGCACCAGCGTGCCGTGTACCTCCCGCCATGCCCGTTCCTCTCCATCCATGGGGACGATGCCGCCGCCCACCTCGCGGGTGATGACCACCGCGTCCGCAAAGAGGGGCAGATACTGCTCTATATCATCGCAGCGGCGGCTCAGGGCCTCCAAATGCCAATAGCACTTCTTGTCCGGCACCGGGTCGCCCGCTGCCAGATCACACACGTCGGCCATGGTCAGGCCGTAATGTTGGAGCGCCCACGTCAGCTTCCCCTGAAACGCGCCGCCGATCACCAATTCCATACTCGTCACCTCACCAAAGTCAATACCGCAAGGCCGCACAGCTCGCCCAGCGTCAGGGCAAAGCCCGACACGTCGCCGGACATGCCGCCCAGCTGCTTATCGGCGTACCACACCGCCAGCCAGTAGCCCACCGCCGCCGCCAGCGGGGCGAAGCTGCCCCACAGCGCCAGCGGCACAATGGCCGCCGCGGCCATCACAAACGCAGCAAAGGCCACACAGGGGGCCTTTCTGCCCGCCATGGCGGCGTACTGGCTGGTGGTCATGGGCCGCAGCGTCAGCACCGCCAGCGCCGCGCAGGCGCGGGACGCTACCGGGATCACCAGCAGCGGCAGCAGGGGGACGCTCTCCCCCGCCATGGCCACACTCCACTGGCTCAACGCCAGCAGCACCATGCCGATCACGGCGAAGGCCCCGCAGTGGGAGTCCTTTAATATCTCCTGCCGCCGGGGCAGGTCGCGGCGGCTCAGCACCGCGTCACATACGTCCATAAAGCCGTCCAGATGGAGAAAGCCCGTCACCAGCCACGGCGCGGCGGCGATCAGCAATCCCGCCACGCTGGGCGGCAGGAAGCGGCCCGCATACGCCACCAGCACCCATATACCGCCCACCACGAAGCCCACAAGGGGCAGACAGCAGATCATTTTGCTGCGGGCCTTCTCGTTCCATATTTTCAGCGGGCAGGGCAGCGCCAGAAACATGCCCCACGCCATGAAAAAGCCGTAGATCCAATCCTTCACAGGGGCCACGCTCCCTTCCACACATGGGGCAGTCCCGCCGCCATGTCGCACACCACGTCAAATTCCGCCGCCAGCGCGCGGCACACTTGGGCAAGGCCCCGGACGTAGACCTGCGTCCAGTCCTGATACTCCTCGCCGCCCCGCCACAGGTCGTCGCAGACGCACACGAAGTGGGCACTGTGGTGGCTGACGGCCAGCAGCTCCGCCGTCACAGTCTCCGCCGCGTTGGCGTCAAATTCCGGGCCGAACATGGCCTCGGACAGGGCGGCGGTGACGCTGTCCAGCAGCACCGCGCCGCGTTTGTCGATGTCCGGCAGGGCGGCGGTCAGGCTGGTGCTGCGCTCAATGGTCTGAAAGCCCCAGCCCTCCCGGTCGGCAATGTGCCGCAGGACGCGCCGGCGATCCTCGCCGTCACGGGGCATCATGGTGGCCCAGTAATACATAGGCGCACCCGCCGCCAGATGGCGGCACAGGTGCTGTGCGGCGGTGCTTTTGCCGCTTTTGCTGCCGCCGGTCAGTAAAATCCTCATATCGTTTCCACCGTAAAGCTGTCGCCGGAGCGGATAGGCTCCAGATAGTCGTCCTGAATGGCGGCCTCGGCAAAGGTAGCCATGTTCGCCATCACGCCGCAGGCACCCTCCAGCACCCGGAACAGCAGGGGACACCCGCTGCCCTCGCCCAGACGCATATCCAGCGCAAGGCAGGGCGTCAGGCCCAATGCTTGGGCCGCCTTGGCGTATCCCAGCTCATAGGACTGGTGGGACAGGAACAGATAATCCCCCACAGCGGGGCACAGGTGCACGGCGCACAGCGCCGCCGCCACGGAGATATAGCCGTCCACCGCGGCGGCGATCCCCTCGTGGGCGCAGCCGAGAAACGCGCCGGTCATGGCGGCGATATCCAGCCCGCCCACCTTGTGCAGCACGTCCAGCACGTCATTTTTGTCAGGATGGTGCAGCGCCAGCGCACGGCGCAGCACCTGCTTCTTCCGGTCGAAGCCCTCGTCGGTGAGGCCGCCGCCCCGTCCGGTGACGGCCTCCACATCCGTATCCAGCAGCACCGAAAGCACGGCGGCGCTGGTGGTGGTGTTGCCGATGCCCATTTCCCCGATGCCCAGCACCGAAATGCCGTCGGCTTTGGCCTGCGCCGCGGCCTCCATGCCCACCGCCAGCGCCTGAAGCGCCTCCGCGCGGGTCATGGCGGGCTCCACCGCCAGATCGGCGGTGCCATAGCGCACCTTCCGGTTTACCACGTCGGGGCAGTGGACGTCGGCGGCGATGCCCACGTCATATACGGCTACATCGTCGCCGAAGGTTTTCGCCAGCGCCGACATGCCGGTTTTGCGGCGGGTCATATTGACCGCCTGCTGCAAGGTGACGGACTGGGGCGCGCAGGACACTCCCTCGGCCACCACGCCGTTGTCGGCGGCGAACACCGCCACACGGCACTTTTTCACCTCCGGGCAGACCTGACCCGTGACGCCCGCCATGCGGACGGCCATCTCCTCCAGCCTGCCAAGGCTTCCCGGCGGCTTGGCAAGCTCCGCCTGACGGCGGCGTGCGGCGGCCATGGCGGCCTCGTCCGCCGGTCGGATGGATGCGATATATGCGTGCAGTTCCTGCTCGGTCATAGTGTGATCTCTCCCAGATAGCCCTGCGCCGCCAGCCAGTCAAGGGACGGGGCGCAGTTCATGTTTTCGATGGTATAGGTGGCGGCGGGACAGGCAGTCAGCAGGGCATCCAGCACCTGCCCCATGGGGATATTGCCCTCGCCCAAGGCGTTGTGCAAGTCCCAGTCGCCAAAGTTGTTGTGGATATGCACATGCCGCAGCCAGGGTGACAGCGGCGCGATCCAGTCAATGGGCGGCGTTTTGCTGACGGTGGTGTTGGCGTGGCCCACGTCAAGGCACACCCCCAGCCGGGAATCGTCCACGCCCTTCATGATGGCCGCCAGCATATCCGGGCCGTCGTCCATGACGTTTTCCAGCGCAATGGTCATATCCTCCGGCACCTCCAGCAGAAACGCCCGCCAGAAGTCGATGGACTGCTCGGTAAACCACTCCGGGAAATAGACAAAGGGCACATATCCGTCATGGATAACGATACGCTTCACGTTCAGGCGGCGGGCCATGGCGATGGTCTGCCGATAGCGCCGCACCGCGATCTCCCGCACCAGCGGATCGATGGCGCAGGGGCAAAGCTCGGCAAAGGGCGCGTGGAGCCACAGGCTTTCCACGCCCGCAGCCGCCTGCTGCGCTGCGGCGAAGGCGGCGCTGTCCTCCAGCGCGGACGCCATGCAGAAGGCGGTGATCTCATAGCCAAGACCGTACCGCCGGGCCAGTGCGGCGGCGGTATCGTCGATACCGGACAGATGGAGTTTTTCGCGCAGTTGGGCGCGGTTCATGGGCAACACCTCTTTTTTGACAGTATAGCACGGTTAAGGAAAAAAGGAAAGCGGTACGTTGTATCGTACCGCTTTCCCGCAATGCTTATTCACCGGAGGCGGCATAGCCGCCGCCCACATCCTCGCCCAGATCGCAGGTATAGACCCAGCAGATCACGTCGCCGTCCTGCAAGAGATAGGCGGAGCAGCCGTAGTTGGGAAATTCCCCGTTGACGCTGTACATCCAGCCGGACAGCTTGCCGCAGTCGAACTCATAGAGGTTGGCAATGCCCTCGATATACGCGCTTTTGTACAGGGGCGACCAACTGGATTCCATGGGGATGTGATTCTCCCGGCACACCCGCTGGAGCAGGTCAAAGACAGACTCCCCCTCCTGAAAAGCCGCCTCCGTCGCGGGAAGGATCACGCCGTCAGCGGGAACATAGTCCGCTTTGGCGGCGGTGAGCTGGTCGCGGTTATCCAGAATGGTGGCGCAGGAGATGGACACGGTGCAGACGCCTGCCGGCTCTGTTTCGGCTGAGGAACCGCCGCAGGCGGTCAGCAGAGCAAGGCACAGCGCCAGCGTCCAGAACAGGGTAAGAAGATGTGGGGTACGGTGTTTCATAGGGACCTCCGGGGAGGCAGGGGCGGCTCATGCCGCCCCTGCCTGGGATCATGTTTTACAGGAAGCTCGCTTATGCGTCCTGACGGCGCTTCTTGGCCAGCACGGCCAGAGCGGCGGCGGACAGCACCACGCCGCCCAGCCACAGGGTCATCTGGCTGTTGTCGGCGGTGTTGCCGGACTTGACGTCCTTGCCGCTGGCAGAACCGCCGGTAGTGCCGCCGGTGGTGGAATTGCTGTTCTTATCCACCAGGTACTGATAGCGCTTCTCAGCGCGGGTCAGCTTGTCGTAGTTGGTGACACGATCCTTCAGCTCGTCGTCCAGCGCGTCATAGGCCTTGCGGGCAGCGTCAATACGCTCCTTGCAATCCTCGTTCAGGGTCACGCGGCCGATGGCGTCGATCTTGGAGATCACGTCGTCGATAGCGGCCTGATCGGCCAGCTCCTTATAGGCAGCCTCGGCGTCGGTCAGGGTCTCAAGATTGCCGACCAGCTCCTTCTGGGCATCGGACAGATCGTCGTAAGCCTTACGGGCGGCGTCGATACGGGCCTTGCACTCGTCGTCCAGGGTCACTTCGCCGATGGCATCGATCAGATCGTCAACAGCCTTGGCAGCCTTCTTGTCGGCGATCTCCTGCGCGATCACGTTCAGATCAGCCAGCATCGGGACCTTGTAGGGATGGTCGCCGGCGGTGATCATGTCCTTGAGCTCCGCCGCGGTCTTGGCGGTAGCCGTCTGGGTCTCGGCGTTCTTCACGCTGCCGATGCCCTTCTCGCAGGTGCCGTCCAGATAGTACAGGTTGCTGGTGGTGGCGTTGGCGTTGGCCACATTGCCGATCATAGAGCCGTAAACCTGCTTGCACTCCACGATGCCAATGTTGATGCAGTCGGTGACAGTCGCGTTGTTGCAGTAGCCCACGATACCGCCGACATTGGTGCCGGTGCTGCCGATGCGGCCGCTGTTATAGCAGTTGCTGACTGTGCCGCTGCTCAGGTTCGCCACGATACCCGCCGTGCCGGAGCCGGGGCAGAAGACCGTGCCGTTGTTGAAGCAGCCGGTGATGGTGGTGTTGCTGGAGCCGCCAGCGATACCCGCGCCATAGCGGTTCACACGGATCTCGCCGCTGTTGGAGCAATTGGTAACGGTGGAATTGTTGACATAACCGACTACGCCGCCGATCTGATCCCAGTAACCGGTGCTCTGCTTGAGGGTAATATTCACTTCGGCGTGAATGTTGGTCAGGTCGGCATAGTAGGCCTGTCCGATGACGCCGCCGCTGTTGGCGGTGTTTACGCTCTTGCTGCCGCCCATGATAATATTGCCCCGCACGGTCAGATCCTTGATGACGGCGTGCTTGGCGCCGGTGCCGTACACATAGCCGAAGAAGCCCTGATAGGGAGTTGAGGTGGTATTCGCCTTGTAATTGATGTACAGGTTGTCAACCGTGTGGCCCTGTCCATCAAAGGAGCCGGAGAAGTTTGCCTTGTTGGTGCCGATCGGCGTCCAGTTGTAGCCAGCCAGATCAATGTCCTTGGTCAGCACGGCGGAGATGCCGCCGTTGCCGCTGTTGACGCTCTGGGCAAACCATGCCAGCTCGGCACCGTTGGAGATCTGATAAACACCGTTGGCATCCGTCTTGGGCTCGGTGGCAGTCGTACCGTCCCATGCGCCCTCGGCGGCCTTGGCCAGCGGAACGTCCTTCACCAGCTTGCCGTCCACCAGATCGGCGGCATCGGCGGAGCCCAGCTTAAAGGAGCCGTTGGCGCAGACATAGCCATTCTTCACGGCAGTATAGGTGTAATTGCCGTAGCCCAGAGTGTAGGTACCGTCCTCGTTGGGGGCAATGACGTTGCCGTCCTTGTCGTACACGGTAATGGTCGCACCCTCGATGGTCTTGCCGTTGTCATCGGTGACGTCCAGCTTCACATCATAGTTGATCTTGCGGGCCACGGTGATCACCGCGTCGGCATAGCGGCCGATGTAATAGCTGACGTTAACGGCGTTGAAGTTGGTGCCCACGCCGGTGTCGGTCATGTTATACAGGAAGGCGAAGGGGTTGGCCGCGGAGTACATGGAGCCGAAGGTATAGCCGTTGGTAAGGGTGTACTCCGTGGTGGAAGCGCCGTCCTCAAACGCTACATCCGTGGGAACAGTGACGGTAATGGTGGCGTTGTCCATCTTCTGGTACTGGCCCAGAGTGCCCTCGAACTTGGTCTCACCGGCATAATAGGTGGGCTTGAAGGTGGTGGGGTTGAAGATACCGGAGATCTTGTTGACGGCACGGTACATCCCCTTGAAGCTCAGCTTCACCTGATCGCCGGGCATGATATCCTCGCCGGGGTTGGAAGCGTTGGAGACCGTGATAGCGACCTTGGCCACGCGCACCAGGCGGTAGCTGACGCCGGTGGAGTCGGTCATCTTGATGATCACAGTACCGCCATTGGTGCCGGCGGTGTTAAAGGCGTTCAGAGGCACGGTGTAGCGGCCATCCGCACCGGCGGCGACGGCTGTGAAGCCGGAGAGGGTGCTCTTCATGCCGCTGTCGGTGGTAACGAAGGCATACTCCACGGTGGTGTCACCGGTAGAGGTGACGGCAAAGTTCAGGGTGGGGTTGGTCTCTTTGGCCTCATAGAACCAGGTATCATAGTTATAATCCCAGTCCATGGGACGGGTGGTGGTCGCGCCGGGGGCAATGTTGAAGTCCACATCCGCGTCGGCGGTGCCGTGGGTCACGCCGGTGCCGCCCACTACGATAACGCCCACGCGCTCAGGGTTGGTGGCAGGGAACAGGCCGCCGTGGCTGCCGTGATTGCCGGGGTTCACGTCCACGCTGTCATAGTAGACAGTGATGACGGAATCCTGCGCACCGGGGGTGATGTCCGCCCAGTTGGCGGTGGTGTTGCCGCCGTTGACAGTGGCGATCGCCGCGTCACCGGACAGGGTGTTCCAATGGAAGTCAGGCTCCACCATGATGTTGCCGGCGTCGGAGTTAATGAGCTGCCAATGACGGTAGGCACGGACACGGGTGGTGCCGGTGATGGCCTCGAAGCCGGTGGGATCCAGATTGACCTGCAGATCGGCCTCGTCGCGGTTGGTGGTCTGGCTGCCCAGCTTGCTGAAATCGTGAGAGACGCGGTTCGTGGCGGCGTCATTGGCAAAGGCGAAGGTCAGCTCGGCGTTAGCGTTCTGGTTAGCCAGCCAGCCCGCCTGGGTCACATGGGTATCGTCGCTGAGACGCCAGGTGTAGTTGCCGTTGCCCTTGGAAATGAAGTACTGGGCAGTCTTGGTGCCGTTCTTGTTGTCCGTCCAGCGGTCGGCATTGGGGATGCTTTCATCGGCGCTGACAGGGGCCACTTCGGTGGTGTTGAAATTGTTCCACTGGAAGTACAGGCCGAAGGTGGCATCGGAGGGAACGGTAACATTCAGCGTAATGCCGGTGTTGATCTGCAGGGACTTGGTGCTGGCACTATAGCTGGCACGGAAGGTCTGGTTGATGGCCTGGGTGAAGATGTAGCCGTCAATATCAGGATAGGCATAGGCGTTGTACAGGCAGGCGTTGCCGGCCGCGTACAGCACGGTGGGATAGTAAGTATAGCTGCCCTTGACATAGGCCTTGCCCATGGCGCAGGAGGTCTTCATGATGGGGCAATCCACGCGGATATGGTACTCGTCAGCGGTGAAATAGGTGTTGTCGGTCTTCTTGCTGCTGGTATAGAAGGAGTTGCACTGCAGATAGATGTTGGTGCCGCCGCCGGTCAGGCCGTCCACGTTGGTGTCAGTGGGCAGATCCAGCGTCATGCCGCCCAGCGCCGCGCCGTCAGCGGTGAAAGCACGGTAAGCATAGCGTCCGGCGGTCAGGCTGGCGTAGAACATCTGATAGTTGCTGACCAGCTTGCCGTTGGCGGGATCATACTCCGTCTCGCCCTCGGGCAGGGTGTCGGTGAAGTTGCTGTACAGGAAGGGATTCTCGATCTCGTCGTCCAGCACTTCGTTGCCCTCGGCATCGGTCGTGACGTTGTACAGCTTGATGGTGGGGTAACCGCCGTTATAATCCTTACCAACATAGAAGGTGAAGTCCATAGTGGGATCGTCTTCCACGGTCAGGGTCAGGGTCCAGGTGTCGGTGGAGAAGTTCACGCCGTCATGAGAGGCATAGAAGCGGTAGATGTATGTACCAGCCGTCAGCTCCGTGACCTGAATGGTGGTCATGCCAAAGAGAGCGTCGGAGAAGTCGGTCTTGGGGCCCCAGGTCTGGCCGCCATCGGTGGAACGCTCATAGTAGTAGTTGGTGATCTTCAGGGTCTGGCCCTCGACAGGGGCGAAGATCTTGCCAGCCTGCAGGTCGTCCAGCAGGTAAGCCATGCCGGTCTTGACCTTGTCGCTGGTCTCGGCGGGATAGCCCTCCTTACGGGTGGGGACGGTCACGGCGGCAGCGGCGCCCTCGCCCTCGGTGGGCACGGGCTCGGCAGGGGTCTCCTCGCCGTTGGCGGGGGTCTCTTCGCCGTTCTTATCCTCACCGGCGGGAACATTCTGATCCTCGTCGGGGGTGGTGGGCTGCTCCTTGCCGGCTTCGACAACAGCAGCATCATTGGTGATCTCTTCGGCGAACGCCGCCACGGTCATGTTGCCCATCATGGACAGCACCATGGTCAGCGCCAGCAGAAGTGACAGCAGACGTTTACTCTTTTTCATTTGCTAAGTCCTTTCGTGTAATTTTTCTCTATATAAAGCCTTTCGGCAGAAAGCACTTCCGTGGAAAGCTCCTGCCGAAACCGTTCGTAACCGATCTGACAGCGTCCCGATGCAGGCAGGAGCTTTTCCGGACGGCCCTGGGCGTATCTGACTGATCCCAAAATGGGCTTCACAGTGACCTGTTCGCGGGGATTTGCACCCCATTCCGCCTCCGGCGCAGCGTGCGCCGGGCGGGCCGTCCGGTATTCAGTTGTTGTGCGTCAGCCCGCCGCGCTCACATGGACGCGGGCGGTGGCCGGTGCGTAGCAGGCGTCGTTGGTGCCTGCTTTGGGATCAACAGCCAGCAGATAGTAGTCGCCGGGCTTGTCGAACACATACTGGAACTCGCTGCTGTCTGAATTGACCCGCTCGATCTGGTTCCAGTCTTTGCCGTAGATGTACACATCCATGCCCTCGACAGGCTGGGTACTCTCGCTGCCGCCATCGGCCACGGATTTGGTGTCGTACTTCTGGGTCTTGAAGGTCAGCGTTTCTCCGGCACTGAGGTCATATTCGTCCTCGTCAAAGCAGGCAAACGCGCCGTACTGCCAGAAGCTCCAGTTGCTGAACATGGCCAGATCAATGGTGTCGCCGTCCGTCAGCAGGATGTAGTCCGCCGTACTGCCCCAGCCCGGCCCCATCAGGGGATACACATGGTTGCGGTAGTACATCAGATTCTCGTCATGGCCCCAGAACTGCTGCATATACAGGCTGGTGGGACCTCCGGTGATGTTCAGTGTCTTGAACTCGCCGATCTTGTCCCACGGCCCGTTCCCCAGAAGATCTTTATAGTCATCCGCCGTGTAGTTGCTCTCGCTGCCAAAGATCTGCTTTGCGCCGGTGGTAACATCCTCCGGATCCCAGCCCTGGCAGTATACGCCCAGCAGGTACAGATACAGGTGCAGCAGGGTGGGCCGCTCCACCACGTCCTCGTCTACATAGGCGCCCTGGCCGTTTTCGGTGTGGTAGCGATAGAACCCCGCAAGGCCCTGAACGCGCAGATCGAAGTAGGGCACCTCCACCTTCAAATGAGAGAGCGCCGTGCCGTCGATACCGTAAATAGGCGCACCGTCGTTGGAAATGGTCACATAGACGGTGACGCTGGCGGCGGGCGTCTCGTCATAGCCGTACTGGCGTTCGTCTCCGGCGTCGCCCGGCGTGACTGTGACGGTGATGGTATGGCTGGCCGTTACCGTGCCGTCATCGCCGCACACGGCGGTGATGGTCAGCAGGTATTCGCCGGTATTGGCGTTGGTGAAGGCCAGATAATCCGTCCCGTCCGCATCCTGCGCCAGCTTCGTCTGGCTGCCCAGATCATCGCCGCTGAGGGTATAGGAGACGGTATGTTCGCAGGTGGTGAACACCTCGCTCATATTCAGGCGGTACAGCTGTCCCTGCTGCACCGAGGCCGTCTGGGGCGCGGTGGTCTTTACCGTGATGGCATGGGTCGGGCGGGGCTCGTCCCACTTGCCGGTGGTCAGGAAGCCGTAAAGGGCCTGCATGTCCGTGATGTTCAGCTTGCCGTCCTTGTTGCAGTCCAACCGGCCCAGCTGGCCGAGATCATCGATCGTGTTGATGCCTCTGAAATGCTCATACATGCATTGCAGGTCATACACATCCACCGTGCCGTCGCCGTTCACGTCGCCCCGCAGATACGTCTGGGGCGTGACCGTAATGCCCGTTACATAAACATCGAAGCCCTTATCCACAGGCTCGCCCTTTTCGTCGCTCTGGTACATGAGGGGCGCGTAGGACAGCACGAAGCCCTCCTCGTTGTCCTCCTCGCTGACGGCGGGCGCATAGGTGAAGTAGTTGACGGTGACGCCATTGATGGTGGTGCTGACCGGCAGGGTGCGGGTGGTGCCGTTGTCATAGTAGACCGTCAGCTCCATGCCGGCGGGGTCAAAGGTGTCGCCGGCGGTATAGCTGGTCCTGTCGGGGCCCTTTGTCACCTCGATCCGCTTGACCGTGCTGGTCAGCGCCATCAGATGCGCGGAATCGTTCTTGAAGAACAGGGTGCCGTTGCTGTCGGTAATGGGGGAGCAGATGGCATATTGCGCCTGATCGTTGGCCGGGGTGAACAGCGCGTAGGCCGCGTTTACGGTATAGGTGTTTTCGCCCACCTGATAGGTTTCCGTGGTGGTCTTGCTGGCCGCGCTCTGGCCGGTCTTATCCTCCAGCATACGCAGGATGCCGGGGGTAAAGTTATCAAAGAAATAGACGTAGGCCGTGCCGTCGCCCTGGTCATAGGCGGTGGTCAGCAGACCGGAGGTCTGGGGATAGCCCTTGGTGGGCACGCTGTAAAGCACGCTGAGGGAATCCAGATCCACCACCGTGATGTTATGGCCGGAGTACGCGCCGAACTGGGACGTACCGGACACGCCGATATACGCACGGCCATTGTACAGCACCGGTGTGCAGGTGCTCATGGGCGGCGTGGACGGGTCGTTGCTGCCGTTGCTGAGGAGGCAGGAGCGCTTATGGGTGATGGCCCAGCCGTCCGTTCCCTTTTCCACAGCGGCGGAGTAGAGATATCCGCCCTTGGAAGTGAAGTAGAACAGCCCCGTGTCCTTGTCCCGCGCAACAGAGCTGCGCACGTCGCCCGCAAGGCCATCCCAACGGGCCAGCACCGCGCCGGTGGAGGGATCCAGACACAGCAGCGATCCGGTATTGCTGAAATACAGATCCTTGCCGTCATCCGTTCCTACCAGCAGGTAGTCATCGCAGACGTAGGCCCCCGCCCAGTAGAAGCCGCCCTTGGAGGTGTAGGTCCAGCGGGCCAGCTTCTCCTCGCTGCCGCTGCCGGTGTCTTCATCGGTGGCGGACAGGCAGACATAGTTGGCGTCCAGCTCCTCCTGGTTCCAGAAGCCGGTGTAGATATAGCCCTTGTAATACGTCAGGGGGCAGTTGGGCTGACCGCCCAGCGGATCATGGTAGATCCACAGCGACTTGAGCGTCGCCGCATCGAAGGCCTGTACAACGCCGTTGCTGAGCGCCACGAACAGCATGCCGTCCTCTTCCCCGTAGGTGGCGGAGTTGATGGCAAAGCTGGAGGTATCGCACATGGTGCCGGTGGCCACCACCGTACCGGTAACGGACTCCACCTTATAAAGTCTGGTGCCGCTGTAAACGATCAGGAACTCCACGCCATCCTCTTTGATAAGGATGGGGCAGCTTACCGCGCCGGAGCTGTAGCCGTTGCCCAGCTTGTTGGCCCAGCTGAGCAACGTGCTGTCCCGGGAGATGGGCGTCTTGACGTCCACCACGCCGTTGGAGTCGTCATTGCCCCGGAAGGAGGGCCAGTCTGAGGTCACGCCCGCTCCGTAATTGGTGTCGGGCGCCGTCTCCAACTGAATGGTGAGGGACTTGTTCTTCGTTCCGGCAATGATGTCCCGCGACTGGCCCACATATCCGGAGCAGGTGGCCACGCAGGTGTAGGAGAGACCCTCCACCAGCTGGAACGTGCCGTCCGCTTCGGGCCAGACACGGGCGCTGCTGCGCTTGTCATAGACGGCGGCCAGCGCGCCTGTGATGATCTTGCCGTTGAGATCCGTCACGGTGATCGTGGTGTCAATGGGCTCGCCCTTTTTCAGCGTTAGGGTATACTGATGCGCCTTCTGCCCGCTCTCCGCGCAGGCGGAGAAGGTGACCGTCTGTTCCTTTTTGTTATCCAGCGTCAGGGAGACGGTGACGGTATCCGGTACGATCCCGGTATCCGGGTCGGCCTCCGGCGTATAGCGCACGCCGTCAACGGTCACGCTGTAGCCCTCGAACGGGATCTCAATGGTCAACTCCGCCGCCTTCGCCGTACCGAGGATCGTGGCGTGATACTCATACACCTCTTCATCGAAGATGTCCTTGGCGGTGACCTCGCCGTCCTTCATCTGATAGATGGCGGTCTCCGCACCGTCCACAGCCAGCACCGCGTCGCTCAGCGTCAGCACCTTGGTCAGGTTTACCTGATACTCCTGATAGAAGGTGACCCCCTGAGCGTCATCCTGTTGGGAGACCTTTACCGTAAGGCGGGAGGTCTCCGGGCCGTCGGTGACGCACTTGGCAATATAGGAAACGTCCTCCTTGCCGTTTTCGATCTCGGTCTCCGTACCGTCGGTACGCTGTACTGTGATGGTTTTCCCTTCGGCCGCGGCCGCTGCCGCGAACAGCACTCTGTGTACATCGTCGATCTCGGCGGTATACAGGTGCTGCGCCGTATCAAAATCCTCGGCACTGAGATAAACGTCGCTCTCCTTTGTCGTTCCGGAGGTCAGCTTCAGGCTGGTCAGCCAGTCCGTCACCTCCGGCGTGACAACGTTAACGGTCAGCGCCGTGTCGCCGTCCTTGGGGGCGGCAAATGTGCCCTGCGTATGGTAATAGGTATTCTTTGTTGCGATGTAGGTATAGCTGCCGGCACCGGGTGTCAGGGGATAAGTACCGTCGGCATCCGCGCCGATCTCCGCGCCGTCGGCGTTGTAGATCTTCACGCTTACGTCCTTATCGTGGGTAACGGTAAGGGGCACCGCCGCCTTTCGCGTCACGGTCAGCGTATAAGTAGTGCGGCGGTCGCTTTCCGGCATGGTAACAACGATCTCGGCAGTGGTAACGCTCTCTTCCAGTGCAAGAGTATAGGTGCCGTCACTGTTCAGTGCCTTGCCGTCGACCGTAATGGTATAGTTCCCGGTACAGGCCGGACGCAGCACGACGGTCTGGGTCGTAACGGTGCAGTCGTAATCCAGCTTGGTACTGGCAAAGCCGATGTTCTGGCTCACGCTGCCGGCCCGGACATCCAGTGTGGAAAGGGTAGGCGTGCGCTCCAACGTCAGCTCCCACGCCTGACGCATGATATAGCCGTCCACCGTGGCGCGTGCCTCTATCCGCACCGCGCCGCCCTCAGCGCCGCTGTTCACCACATCTGTCAGTGCCTGCTGGGTGGATACCCATTTGCGGCTGAGCTCAGTCTCCTGACCGTTTATATCGGTATATACCACCCAGACGCGCACCTGACTGCCCGCCCACTGGTACTGCTGATCCAGACTCGTACCGGGCACGGCATAGAGATACAGACCCACCTTGCCGCCCACGGTATCGGGCAGCAGGACGGTATGGCCGTCGTCTTCCGTGGGATAGGCGTTCTCCGCCGCGCTGCCGCCGCTGACGGAACGCAGCACCGGCTGGCCGATCCAGCTGACGCCCTGCGGCACCCGCAGCGTTTCCAGCTGCTGTTTCGCCACGGTGACGGTGCCGTCCTCCGCCACCACCAGAGTGCCGGAGGCGCTGTTATCGCCGGAGATCAGGGTGAAGGTATACTCTTCCGGCGCCAGAGCCACGGTATCCGCCGCGGTAAAGTTCTTCTGGTTGCCGTAGGGATCCTCCGCCGTAAAGATGTAGTCCGTCAGGGGCTGACCATCCAGACCCTGGAAGGTGATCCCCAGCGGCACCACATCCGCGTTTTCGTACTGCTGATAGGCGTCCATCCGGTCCGTCAGCGCCTTGGTCAGGGCATCCAGCTCCTCGACGGTCTTTTTCGCCGTCAGGGCCTGACTGGCGTTGTCATACGCCTGTTGGGCAAACCTTTGCAGCTGGGGCTTTTCCGCCTCCTGCCATGTCAGCATGGCGGCGGCCAGCCGGTACAGCGCCGACGCAGTCTCCTCATTCAGCTCGTCGTAAGCGGTAAGGAACAGGAACGCATTCACATTCCCGGCGCTCTGCTTCAGATCATAGCCGCCCTTATCGTCACTGCGGAGATAGCCCGCCGAAACGCCGTCAATGGCGGAAACATAGTCACCGCCCGCCAAGCCGGAAAAGGTATGCGCACCCTTCGCTTCCAGCGCCAGCAGCGCGTCCTGCACGGTCTGTCCCTCCGTATAGGGCACCCGCTCCGGGGCAATGATGACCTTGACGTTATTGGCGGCAAACAGCAGGAAGCTGTTGCTCCCGGTCAGCGCCGTGACGGCGCTCTGCTCCTCCGGAACGCTCTGTTCCGCAGGGGCCGCTGTATCCTCCGCCGGTCGGACCAGCTCCGCGGCCCACGCGGTGGGCAGCAGGGACAGGGTCATGACCAGCGCCATGAAAAGCGATACGATCCGTTTTTTCATTCGCCTTTCCTCCTTAATACATGCATTGGATCCATTTCTGGTACAGCTTCTGCCATGGTTTCAGCTTCCGGCGGAAGCTTTGCAGCGTGTCGTCGGCAAAGCGCCGCATCTGGTCACGCTGGGTCTCGGTGATGGGGTGGGCGCTGTAACGGGCCTCGGCATTCAGCCATGCCAGGGACCGGAAGTCCACCGGCTTTCCCGCCCAGCCCGACACGGCCCCGTCCTGCTGAAGCAGGGAGTCGTTTTCCCGGGGCAGGCCGCCGCGCCACATCAGCTCCATGGCATAGGCGAACAGGGCGGCGGTGCCGTGGGCACAGTCGGCGCTGTCAAAATCCGTCTGGCGGCGGCGGCACACTCTGCGGCGGCGCAGGATCACCGTCAGCACCAGCGCCAGCAGGGCCAGCAGCAGCAACAGCAGCAGCCAGCGGCCCGCGTGTACGGCGGACAGACCCTGCAGCGTGGAGGTGATCTCCTTCCAGATGGTAATGGTCTCCACCTCATCCGGCTGCTCGTCCAGTGTCTCCACCGTGCTGTGGCGGACGGTGCGGTTCTGGCTGGTGCCGCCCTCCTGCACCTGAGAGCCGGTCAGGTCGGACTTGTCGTCCGGCTGGAACCAGCGCCAGTCGGACTGGGGCATGACGCCCAGATAGGGCGCGGCAGTCTCGAAGGGAATCCAGCCCACGCCGTCCTCATAGTACTCCGCCCAGGCGTGGGCGTCGTTGCCGGTCAGGGCCAGCGTGGTCTCGCCGCTCTTGCCGGACACCATGTCCGGCGTGATAAGATAGCCCTCCACGTACCGGGCAGGGATGCCGTAGTAGCGCAGCATCATGACAGCCGTCGTGGCGTACTGCACGGCGCTGCCCCGGCCTGTCTCCTGCAGGAAGCTGCTGACAGGGTCGGCGTCCGGCGAAAGCTCCACAGGGCTCTCGTCATATTCCACCGTGTCCGCCAGACAGGTCAGGATCCGGGTCTTGGCCTCGTAGGAGGTGATGGTGTCGGGCGCTTTGCCCAGAAACGCCGCCAGCGTTTTCTGGGTGTCCTCCGGGATGGTCAGGTAATTCTCATAAACCAGCTGACGGTAAGCCGTCTCCTGGGTCAGATACGTTTTCAGGGCCGGGTCGTCCAGATGCTGGCTCAATTCGTCCAGCAGCTCATAGGCCCGGGCGGTCAGGTTTCCGGCGGCGGCATAGGTATAGCGCCGTCCGCCGTCAGGCAGGGTGTCCCGCAGCTGGGCGGCGTCGCACAGCTCGCTGCCGGACAGCTCATAGGGCAGGATGGCATAGCGGCGGCACGCGCCGGACACATCCACCTGCACATCAATGGCAGGGGTGTCCAGATCCAGCAGGGAAGCCAGACGGCTCAGCTGTGTCTGGGCAAAGAAATCATTGCTTTGCAGCCAATAAACGTCTCCCGCCTGCTGGGACAGGTTTTCGGCGCTGATATCCTCCCAGCCGGCGCGGGTATAGCGCTGGCCGATGAAGCTGCGGAGATACAGGGCCTCCGGCTGGGACAGGGTGACCTCCAGCATGGGGGTGTCGGAGAAATCCACACCGGCGGCGAAATCGCCCTCCGGCATGGCCTGATTTTCGCTTTCATAGCGCAGGGCGTGGATGCTTTGACGCAGGGAATCGTTGGCGCTTTCCGGATTCAGCGTTGCGCGCAGGCCCGTCAGGGCCACGATGCCCGTTGTCAGCGCCGCAAGGAGCACCAGCAGCGCCGCCGTCCACAGCGATACGGCCGGTGCAGAGCGGCAGCCCTTCCGGCGGCCCAGACACAGCAGCGCCGCGCCCAGACACAAAATAGCCAGCCACAGGCCGCTTCCTTCGCCCTTCACCGCAGCCAGCGCCACGCAGCCCAGTGCCAGCACAGGCGCCAGTACCGGGGCGTAGACCGCCAGAGAGCCCAGCAGGGCACCCAGCACCATGCAGGCGGGAACCGCCGCCCAGAGCGCCGAAGCCTCCTCACAGGCCAGCGGCAGATGGACGCGGCCCGTCAGGGCCTGAATATAGGCCAGCACGCTGTTGAAAAGGCCCGCAGCGCTGTCCCGCGCCTGAGGCAGCAGCAGGCACCACGCGGCAGCCAGCAGCGCCAGCCCCACAGGGAGCCATTGCCGCCAGCCGCGCCCCATGGCGCACCATACAGCCAGCAGCACCGCCGCCCCGCCCAGCACTATGGCCGCCCACGCGGGCTGCCAGTCAAAGGCGGCGCACATGGCACCCAGCAGTCCGGCGTACACCAGCAGCGCTCCAAGGCCACGCTCCGCGACAGTCAGGGGCAATGATGAAATTGTCTCCCGGACAGGCGTCAGGGTCAGGGCGTTCTCGTTCTTCAAAGGGGTACCTCTTTATCTCAATACAGATCGATCTCATACAGCGCGTCCTCCGCGGCGGGATCGAAGCAATAGCTGCGGCCGGGGAAATCCTGCGGCGCCTGAGCGGCGCAGAACACTCCCACCAGCTCCGCCGGATCGCACAGCCGCTCCAGAACAGGGCAGTCCCCGGCGGAAATATACACGGTCTTGCCGTTGGGGCGGCCATACTGGCGGAGGTAAAGCTCCGCCGCGCTCTCCAGCTCCGGGCTGGCGGCGGCACTGAGCAGCTTGGGCAGCATGTCGTACAGGGCGGTCTCGTCCTCCAGTTCATACAGGGCGCAGTCCTGCCCGGCGGCGTCGTTCCATGCCACGCTGCACCGGACGCCCTGCCGCAGCAGTTCACGGGCCAGAGAGACCACCAGCTCCGCCATGGCACTGGCCTGACGGGGCGTCTCGTTCTCCGCCCGGCGCTCCCACAGCAGCAGAACGCTGCGCTCCAGCGGCAGGCCGGGATCGCGCACCACAAGGCGGTCCAGCTTACTGCTGAGCTTCCAGTGGATCTGCTTGGCGCTGTCGCCGGGAACGTACTCCCGCAGCTGGAAGGTATCGGCAAAATCGTAGCCGGGACGCTCCTGGGAATAGCTGTCGCTGCCGTCGCTGACGCCGGTGCGCAGGGGCAGGTTCAGCCGCAGCTCCAGCAGGTCGGGCTCCACCGGGAACTCCCGCCGCTCCATGGCAGGCAGGGCGAACCCGATCAGCCCCAGCAGGTCATAGACACGGGCCTTTTCCACACTCAGCCGGTAGACGCCGCACAGGGGATCCTCCAGCGTCACCCGCTGCTCTCCGGCGCGGCGGGGCGGGGCGGACAGCGTCAGGGGCATGACCGCCGTCTGACCGGTCAGCAGGTTCTCCGTCCGCAGCCACACCCGGATGCAGGGCAGGGGAAGGGACGAGCCGTTGACGGCCCGCACCGTCAGGATGCAGGGTCGGTGGGCCACGCCGGTCTGGGGCGTCTCCCACTCCACCGCAACGCGGCGGCGGGCCAGCAGCGCCAGAACAGCGCCGCATAAAACGGCCAGCACCAGAGCGGCAGCCGCCGTCAGGGCGGCGGCGGATGTGGTCAGCACATACCACAGCGCGGCACAGACCAGACACGCCAGCCACACAAGCAAAGCCGTCATGGTCACTTCTCCTGCACCTGGGGCATTTTCACGGTCTTCACGATCTCCGCCGTCACGTCGGCGGCGGTCAGGCGGTGCAGACGGGCCTTGGCGCTGAGCACCAGACGGTGGCAGCACACGTCGTCAAATACGGCGGCCACGTCCTCCGGGATCACATAGTCACGGCCACGGACAAAGGCGCAGGACTTGGCCATACGGCACAAAGCCAGCGCACCGCGGGGACTGACGCCCAGCTCGATAAACCCATTTTCTCGGGTAGCCGTTACCAGCTCCACCACATAGGCGTACACCGGGTCGGAGATATGTACCTGCCGGGCGTCGTTCATCAGAGAGAGCAGCTGCTCCCGGCTCACCGCCGCCGTCAGCTTGTCCAGCGGGTTCTCATGGTGGCGCTCCTTCAGAATGTCGATCTGGCTCCGGGCATCGGGATACCCCATGGAGGTGCGGATCAGGAAGCGATCCAGCTGGGCGGCGGGCAGCAACTGCGTACCGGCGGAGCCCACCGGGTTCTGGGTGGCCAGCACCACAAACGGCTCCGGCAGGGGGTAGGTCTGGCCATCCACAGTGACGTGGTACTCCTCCATGGCCTCCAGCAGCGCCGACTGGGTCTTGCTGGAGGTGCGGTTGATCTCGTCGGCCAGCAGCAGGTTGGTCATCACCGCGCCGGGCTTATAGTCGAAGCTCCCGGTGTCGCGGTTATAGACGGAAAAGCCCAGAATGTCCGAGGGCATGGTATCGGAGGTGAACTGCACACGGCGGGTATCCAGGCCCAGCGTGCGGGCAAAGCTCAGGGCCAGCGTGGTCTTGCCCACGCCGGGCACGTCCTCCAGCAGCACGTGGCCGCCGGACAGGATCGCCATCAACACCTTTTCCACCACCGCTTCCTTACCGGCGATGACGCTGTTGATGGACTTCAATATGGTGGTCGTGATCTCATTCATGCTTTTTTCTCTCTTTTCTTTTTCAATACCAGTATCAGCACCAGTGCCGCCGCAATAACAGCGGCGAGCAATACAACGGCCAGAACAGGGAAGGAGCCTTCGCTCTCCGCAGGTGTCTCCACCGGAACGGTATCGCCCGCGCCGTCCAGCTGGACGGGATGGGCATTGGTCATGTCAAAAAACCGGCCCTCGCCCTGCTGCCGCAGCTCCATGGCGGCTAACGCCTGCATGGCTTGCTCGCTGGCCATGGCGTCGGACTGGCCGTCCGGCTCATGGGCAAAGCTGCCGTCCGGCAGCCGGAAGTCCATCAGCGCCACTACCACGCTGCACTGGTTCTTCTGAAAGCGGGCATCCTCTACCGGGTCGATATCCAGCGCCGTCAGCGCCAGGATCACCTGTGCGCAGCTTTCGCTGCTCTGGGCGCCCCAGCTCTCGAAGCCGCCGGAGGACAGCTGCACCGCCGACAGGGCGGAGAGCGCCGCGTCGATGACCTCCGGGTACTGCGCCTGATAGGGGGCCAGCGCCTGCAGGGCCATGGCGGTGATATCCACGTCCATATCGCTGCTGCCGAGGGCAAAGCCGCCCTCCGGCAGCTGGGCGGAGACGATGGCGTCGATCATATCCTGACGGCTATACCGGGCGTCGTCAGGCACTTCCGCGTTTACCGCGTCCACGGTCAGCAGAGCGAAGATCCAGCCGTTGAGGCCCTGTCCGCCCAGACCGTTTTCGCCCTGCCAGTTGTAGGTGCCGTCGGCCACCAGATCGATGGCCGTGCCATCGGGCTTCGTACCGAAGGCGGTGGGGTCGCCGCCCAGCACCGCCACCGTCAGGGCGATGCGGTGGTACTCCGTGGCCTTCACGGTGTGAAGGCCGCCTTCCTCCTGATATTTCTTCTCCACATAGGCTTGCAGCCGGGACAGATATCCCGCGTAGTCGTCGGCGATCCCGGCGCGGGCCATAGCCAGCGCCGTCCAGTCGGACACCGAGCTTCCGGCGGGGAAGTTTTCCTCCGTCAGCAGCGGTTGGTTGGCGTCTATGCCCCGTTCCGTCCGCTGGGCGGCGGAGATGGCGGCGGCCAAGTCGCCCCACGAGGGCGTCTCGGCAAAGGCGATGACGCACAGCGTCAGCGCCAGCAGCAGCGCGGCGGCGCAGGATACGATATTACGCAGCGTTTTCATTCTGTGTCTCCTCTCCACCGGGGGTAGGTTCGGGATCGGGGGTAGGGTCAGGGGTGGGGTCCGGCTCCGGATCGGGCTTTATCGCGGGATCCAGCTGCCCGCAGACGGTGCAGGCGCCGTTTTCATAGTGGTGACCCTCCGCAGGGATGGTCTCGGTGCGGCTCTCGCCGCAGATGGAGCAGGTATAGGTCTTTTCACCCGGCTCGGTGCAAGTGGCGGGACGGGTGACCTCCTCCGTCTCATTGTGGGTATGCTCCGGATCCACCGCGCCGCAGATGGCGCATACGCCGTCTTTGTAGGTGTGGTTGGGGATATAGCTGCCATCGACCCATGTGCCGCAGTATTTGGGCAGCGCGCCGGTACTGCCGCCGGTACTGCCGCCGATATCCTTGCCGTAGGCCAGCGTAAAGCGCAGCGTCAGGGTATCGCCGTCGCTGAGATAGTACTCCGACAGGCCTCTGCCCGGATAGGCCCCGTTGATGCTGTACATCCAGCCGGAACCCATCGTATAGTCAAATTCACCCACGCTGTTCTTTCCGTCGCCGGGCAGCCTTATGGTCAGGCCGTCCAGCTCCAGCAGGCGGCGCAGCTCCTCCGGGATCTCCGCTCCCTTGAAGGAGCGGGAGCGGGTGATGCGTGTCAGATAAAAGCCGGTATCCAGCGACCCGTCAAAGGAAACGTCATAGCCCAGATATTCCAGAGCCGCCACCACCGCGTGGGAAGCCGGAACATCCTGAAAGATATCCTGACTGACCGGCACATCCACCAGACCGAGGCCCAGCACCGTCAGATCCAGCCGGATCGTGGCCGTGCCGATCTTTTCGCCGGTATCGCGCACCTTATAGATGATCTTATAGGACTTAAAGGCGGAATTGCCCTTATCGTCCCATGCCGTGATGGTCACGGTGTGCTCGGTCTCGTCGCCGGCGATGCCGGTATCCAGAAACAGGTTGTATTCCAGTCCGTTGACCGCGTCGCCGGTGCTGTGCTTCACCACCTTGCCGTCCATCATGACGGTCACATGGTTCTGGTTGATGGGCTTTTCATCACCGTCGGTAGCCCACACGGTAAAAGTCAGATTGCGGTTGGTCAGGGTGACCACATCGCCGCCCAGATTGGTGCGGATCTTGGGCGGATTCAGGCCCTTCTCCGGTTCATCCTCATTGGCCAGAGCGGCCCGGTAGTTGATGATGTAGGTGACTTGACCGATGGTCTCCGCGCCCCGCTTGAGCAAAAGCGTGATCTTGTTGCGGCCCAGCGCCAGCTTGGCAGTATAATCCTCGCCGGGAGCCGTGATCCACTTGCTGCCGGTCTCGCTGTTTTCGATGCGCACCCGGAGATAGGTGTTCTCCTCGCCGTTGATGACCTTGGCCATGAAGGAGAACACGCCGTCCTTCAGCTCCTCCTGGGTGATGGTCTGGTCGCGGAGCGTGGTGACGATCTGAGGCTCGGCCTTCTGATCGTCCTTTTTGTCCTCATCAGCCGGGCCGTCGCCGGAGCTGTCGTCGTCGCGCTTGTCCTGATCCGGCTGCGGATCCTCGCCGGGGTCCGGCTCGTCCACGGTGATCTGGTCAGGCTTTGGGACCTCCTGGGGCGGCGCGTCCTCCTGCGTCATCGTATCGTCCTGCTGGGCAGGGCCGTCGCCCGATCCGTCACCGGCCGCGCCGTCCTGCGTCTGGGACTGCTGGTCATAGCGCAGGCCGATCTGGTCGATGTTCAGGCCGGGATACTCCTGCGCCTTGGGTGCGTCAGGCTGTGCGCGGTCGGCAGACAGGGCCGCCCAGCTGCCCGCCGCCAGCACCAGCGCTAGCACCAGACACACCGCGCCGGAAACCAGCGCCTTTCTATATTGCTGCATGAATCGTTTCATCGTTTCTTTTTCTCCTCAGTGGGAACGCCCTTTCTACGGCGTAAGCCTCGGCGGCTGACAAGATTGGAAAAGCGCCGGACATCCGCGGATGCCGGCGCTTTTTACACAGCAAAAAGCTGACCTCCCCACAGCTGTGGGAAAATCAGCGTGCTTCTGTGCTCGTCCTGCATACGGAGAGTGCGCCCGCTGCAATGGCCCTGGACGATGCAATTCTCCTGACTCGCGCCACGGAGCGGTAACCGCTCCCCGTCCGCATCTTACCTTCTCACAGAAACAGATTCTGCAATGGCGGAGTTTCCTCCCGGCGGCAAATGCCGCTTCAGATACGTTCTTGCGCTCACAGTGCCGGTCGCGCGGGGTTTGTCCCCTTTTCTTTTGCACCGCTGCCTGACCCCAGAAAGGGGTTTGCGGCAAGCGGCTACACCGGATCAACAGGCCATATTCATATTCCATTTTATTATAGGGATTCAAGGCAATAAAGTCAACCCCCGCTCCGCTTATTTTCGACCGCTGGCAGGGCGGGGAAGAGGGAAAGAGCCGTTCCGCGCTGGCGGAACAGCAGAAATGCGTAGGGGCCGATGCCCACATCGGCCCGCACGGTAAACGGACAGGTCGTGGTGGAAATGCGGCGGGGTGTAGTCACCCCGCCCTACGAAGCGGTACAATAGCATTGCGTAGGGCGCCACAGGCCGCCGCAAGTTAAAAGGGAGGGGCAGAGCCCCTCCCCTACGAACAGGCCGTCGATAGCCTTTCCGTTATTTTTAATCCTTCAGGATCACCAGATCCTTTTCGTCCACATGCCGCAGGTTCTTCTTGCTGACGATCTCGTACATGCAGGGCACCACGAACAGCGTCATCAGAGTGGCGTACAGCAGTCCGCCGATGCACACCAGCGCCATCGGCTGGATCAGGGACGTACCGGCGTTTTTCGCCAGCGCCGTGACGATCAGGCCCAGAATGGTGGTCAGGGAGGTCATGAGGATGGGCCGCAGACGGGTGACGCCCGCGTCGATGATGGCCTCCCGCCGCTCCATGCCCGCAAGGCGCTGCTGGTTGATGTAGTCCACCAGCACGATGCCGTTATTGACGATGATGCCCACCAGCATCACGAAGCCGATCAGGGAGATGACGCTCAGGCCCGTGCCGCTGAGCAGCAGGGCCAGGAAGCCGCCGGTAAAGGCCAGCGGGATGGTGAACATGACGATGAACGGCTCACGCAGGGACTGGAACTGGGCCACCATGACGAAGTACACCAGCACGATGCCCAGCAGCATCATCAGCAGCAGCTGACCCATGGCGTCCATGATCTGTTCATTCTCGCCGTTGAACTCGATGGTGACGCCCGCGGGCAGCTCCATGGCTTCCATGGCCTTCGTCACCTCAGAGGACACCAGCGTGACGTTGCTGTCGTCAGCGATACCGGCGGTGACGGTAACACAGCGGCGCTGCTGGTCACGGTTGATGGTGTTCAGGCTGACGGTCTTTTCCACCGTGGCCACGTCCTTCAGAAGGAAGCTGTTGTCGGTATCAGTCTCCTCGCCGGACAGGGACGACAGGGAAGAAGAGGAGGAAGAAGACGAACCGGAGGACGTGCTGCCGCTCATGGCGGCGGACATGGCGCTGTCCGGATCGATCTTCAGCTCCGGCAGGGTCTCCACGGTCATTTTGCTGCTCTCGTCCTGCTGGATGATCAGCTGCATGGAGCTGTCATCCAGCACCATATCGGTGCCGGTGGAGGTGGTGTTCAGGGCAGCGGCGATCTGCATATAGATCTGGGCCACGGTCATGCCGTGCTCCATGGCCTTGGTGCGATCCACGGTCACATGCAGGGCCTGCGCCGCATCCTCCAGACCGTCGGACACGTCCACGGTGCCGTCCACCTGCGCCATCCGGGCGGCGATGGACTTGGCGGCGGACTGCAGCGTCTCCATATCCTCGCAGTAGACCTGTAAGGACACGCCGTTGCCGGTGACGTAGCTCATCATACTGGACATGATGTTCACCGCCGTCACCTTGCAGTCCATGTCGGCGCACAGAGCCTCGATCTCCTTACCGGCCTCGTTGCCGGAATAGCTGTCGGGCATGGTGATGTATATGGTGGCGTCATACTCGCCGCCGGCGGTGGACATCATGGTCAGGGCGGTATCCGTCTGGATCATGGCGCCCACGGCGTCCACGCCCTCCACCGTCATACAGCGGCGGGCCACCTCGTCGGTATAGGCCACGGCCTCCTCGCGGGTGCAGCCCTCCGGCATGGATACGGTAACGTTGACGGTGTTCATATCGAACTCCGGCATAAAGCTGAAGCCCCGGCTGACGGTGGCGATGCCGGTAAGGATCAGCAGCGCCAGCGAACCGGCCAGCACCGCCGCCTTATGATCCAGCGACCAGCGGATGGCCTTTTTATAGGCGGGATAGATCTTATCCAGCAGGCCGGGTTTCTGCTCCAGCGGCCTTTGCAGCAGGCCGCTGGCCATGGCGGGCACCATCGTCAGCGCCACCAGCAGGCTTGCCAGCAGGGAATAGGTCATGGTCAGGGCCAGATCGGTGAATAGCTCGCGGGTCAGGCCCTCCACGAATACGATGGGGGCGAACACGCACACGGTGGTCAGGGTGCTGGCCACGATAGCGCCCAGCACCTGCTGCGCGCCGGACACGGCGGCCTGCACCACCGTGGCGCCCTTGGCCCGGAGCCGGTAGATATTCTCGATGACCACCACGGAGTTATCCACCAGCATACCCACCGCCACCAGCAGACCGCTGAGGGAGATCATGTTGATGGTGACGCCGGTGAAGTACATCAGCACCACGGCGAACACCACGCTGGCGGGAATGGAGATCAACGTAATCAGGGTAGGCCGCCAGTCACGCAGGAACAGGAACAGCACCACCACGGAGAACAGCGCGCCCCACAGCAGGGATGACACGATGGTGTCCACGATCAGGTGGATATAGTCGCCCTGATCCATCAGGGGCTTGAAGTGGATGCCCTCGTATTCCGTGGT
The DNA here is from genome assembly GCA_963640475.1 of bacterium. GTDB lineage: Bacteria > Bacillota > Clostridia > Oscillospirales > Oscillospiraceae > Vescimonas. The sequence goes on from CAVHYW010000009.1 coordinate 52,744, forward strand.
CAGCTCATCCAGCCGGGCCACGATGTTGTCGGACACCTCCGCCGTAGCGTAATTGGACTGCTTGCTGAAGGAGGCGATGATGCCGTTGTTGCCGTCCAGCTTGGCATAGATCTCGTCAGAGTTGTCGGTATAGAACACGGTAGCCACATCGCTGAGGCGGATGGGCTCCATGCCGTCGATGCCCAGATCGAACAGCACCATATCCTCCAGCTCCTGGGTGGTGGTGATCTCGTTGCCCACGGACACCATGTAGCTGATGCCGTCATTGTCGTCGATATACCCGGCGGGCATGGAGAAGTCCTGCGCCGTCAGCAGCTGCTGGATCATGGCGACGGACAGCATGCCGTTCAGATCCAGTTGCTCCAGCACCTGCTTGCGGGTCTGGGCCAGCTGCTTTTCGCCCTCCTCGATCTGCTGCATGGCAAGCTTCAGCTGCACGTTGCCCTCGGTCATCAGCAGCACGCCGTCCAGCATGGACTCCACGCCGCCGGAGATCTGGTTGCCCAGCGAATCGAACCGGTTGGGGTCGTTCAGGAAATTCTCGATATCCTGAATGGTCTTTTCCATCTCGTCCACGCCCTGACGCAGCTGATCCTCCGTCCGCTGGGCCACCAGCTGGGCCAGCCGCTGGTTGTTCTCCGTCAGCCGCTGGGCCAACTCCAGATTGGCAGCGGTCAGCGTCTCGTTCTCCGCCGTGGCGGCGGCCTTGGCGTCAGCGTCGGCGTCGGGGTCGGCGATGATGGCCAGATTGGCCTGTATCTTCTCGTTATTGGCGGTCATGGCCGCCTCGTCGTCGGCGATGGTCTGGCGCAGCTGCTTTTCCTCCTCCGACATGTTGGGGGTGGTGTTCATGGCGTTTTTCAGGGCCTCCAACGCCTGATTCAGCGCGCCGGTCACGCCGTCGCCAATGCCGTCGGCCGCCTGCTTGATGCCCGCGTCCAGCGCCGCCTGCGCGTCGGTGACCTGCTTTTTGGCGCTGCTGAGCTGGCCCGCCGCCTTATCCAGCAGCTTTCCCGCGTTCTGGCGGATGGTCTCCGTCAGGGCGGCCATCTTCTCCGCGTCCAGCACCACATGCATCTCACGATCCACCGTACCGGCGATATCCACACTGGCCACGCCGGTGATGCCCGTCAGCTTGGCGGACAGCTCCTCATCCACGAAGTCGCTCAGCTCGCCCACGTCCATGGTATCGCTGCTGATGGCGGCCACCATGACGGGGATCATGGAGGGATTCACCTTCAATATGTAGGGAGAGGACACCGTGTCGCTCCACTGACCCTCCAGCGCGGAGATCTGCTGCTGGATGTCGATACCCAGCGAGTCCATATTGGCGCCGTTTTCAAACTCCAGCACCACCATGGATACGCTGTTCTGGCTGGTGGAGGTGATGTTTTTCAGCTGATCCAGCGTCGCCAGCGACTTCTCCAGCGGCTTTGTGATCTCCTCCTCTATGCTCTCCGGGCTTGCGCCGGGGTCGCTGGTGACCACGATCACATAGGGATAGTCCATGTTGGGCATCAGGTCGGGGGTCATTTTCAGATAGGCCACCACGCCCAATACCAGAATGGCCAGCGCCACCACATAGACGGTCAACGGTTTTTTCACACTAAAGCCGGGCACGTTCTTCTTCCTCTCTTCTGCGCCATAGGCGCGCCATATGTACGGAAACGGCGCATACGCCGTGTTTTGACGCTTTAGTCTACCACCTCTTGTTTTTCAAATCAATCGGAAAACGGAAAAATTCACGGTTCCGTTACAAATATTAAGGCCGCATAGGGAAAATACGGGGCATTTGCGGCGAAATAGTTCGAGGGTCGTACTATTTTTAAGTGAAGAGAGAAGAGTGAAAAGTGAAGAGAATCGGTATGCCGCCTATGGCGGCATGATAGAATAAATCCAAAAGCCACGGCAGGGCTCCCTGCCGTGGCTTCATCTTATACGTCTTATACGTCTCATACGTCGATTTTGAAGTCGCCCTCGGCGGCGCGCTGGAGCTTCTGCTGCCGCGCCCGGCCAATGGCCTCCTGCAGCGAGACGATGATGGCGTTGGACACGAAGAAGCCCCGCGGCGTCAGCCGCCAGCCCTTCTCCGTCCGGACAGCGAAGCCGTGACCCTCGTACCGCACCAGCAGCTCCTCCATGGGCTGGAACTTCTGGCGGAACTGCCGCTCGAAGTATCTGCTGTCGATGCCCTCCGTGGTACGCAAGGACAGCATGATATACTCCAAGTCCCGATCCAACGGCGGAATTTCCTCCATCTCCGACAGCCGCAGCTCTCCGGCGAGGTAGGCGTCCAGATCCCGCTCGTAGGCGAAGCGCACGCCGCCCATATCGGAGTGGGCGCCGGGGCCGAAGCCCGCGTATTCGCCCAGCGTCCAGTATTTCAGGTTATGGCGGCTCTCGTACCCCGGCTGGGCGAAGTTGGAGATCTCATACTGCTCATAGCCGTGCTTTTGCAGGTACTCCACCGTCCACAGGTACATGTCCGCCTGGGTATCGTCGTCGGGCAGGTCGGCGCTGTCGCGCTGCTGCCACAGGGGCGTGCCCGGCTCCACCTTCAAACCGTAGCAGCTGATGTGCTTCGGCTCCAACGCAGCGGCGGAGCGGAGGGTATCCTGCCACGCTTCCAGCGTCTGGCCCGGCAGACCGTAGATCAGGTCAAGGCTCAGGTTGTCGAATCCGGCCATCCGGGCCGCCGCGGCCGCCGACAGCACCTGCTCCCATGTATGTATCCGGCCGATGCGCCGCAGCAGGTCATCGTCCGCCGCCTGAACGCCCAGCGAGATGCGGTCAAAGCCTGCCTTCCGCAGCGCCCGCAGAGCCTTCCAGTCCTCGGCGCTGTCGGGGTTGGCCTCCAGCGTGATCTCCGCATCGGCGGCCACATGGTAGCGCTTCTTCACGGTTTTCAGCAGCTTCACCAGCCGCTTTTCCCCCAGATAGCTGGGAGTTCCGCCGCCGAAATACACTGTGTCCACCGTGTGGGCGGTGCACCGGGGCGCCACCTCCTCCAGATGGCGGATCAGGGCGGCGGTATAGGCGTCCATCTTCTCCTCGCTGTGGGGCAGGGAGTAGAAGTCGCAGTAGGCGCACTTGCTCTTGCAGAAGGGGATGTGGAGATACAGGCCCAGTGTCTTTTCCATCATGCATCCTCCTTCCTGTCGCGCTGGATCATGGTGATGGCGTCATAAAAGCAGTTGACCCGGCAGGAGCGGCAGCCGATGCACTTATCCACATCCAGATCGTAAAAGCCGTCCGGCCGCTGGAACATGCACTCCACGGGACAGAACATGGCACACCAGCCGCACCCGGTACAGGACACCGGGTCGATGACGGCGTATTGCAGCGGCTTGCGGCCGAAGAGATAGTAATTGTCGGGTAAGCTCATGATGGTGCACCTCATTTCTGGATTTTTATTATACGCCCAACAGGCTTTTTTATCAATGCATGATTTTCCACCCACGGGACAAACTATTCCCAAAACAGGGAAAGGCCGTGGAAAATATGGACATGTCACCCAAGGAATATCAGGAATATCTCAAGAGCATCAACCCCAAGTCGCCGGTGTGGAAAAACATGGCGCTGGCGTTTCTGGTGGGCGGCGCCATCTGCTGCATCGGGCAGGCCATCGGAGACTGGTACAGCTTTCTTGGGTTAACGAAGCAGGACGCCGCCACCGCCACATCGGTGACGCTGGTGTTCCTGTCGGCGCTGTTTACTGGGCTGGGCCTGTATCACAAGCTGGCCCGGTACGCCGGAGCGGGCACGCTGGTGCCCATCACGGGCTTTGCCAACGCCGTGGCTTCTCCCGCCATCGACTTCCGGGCCGAGGGCGTGGTCACCGGCACGGCGGTGAAGATGTTCACCGTGGCCGGGCCGGTGATCGTATTCGGCACCGCCGCCAGCGTGGTGTATGGGTTGATCCTCTGGGCGGTGAAATAGGATGTTCCGCGCTCCGGCGCGGGGAGTTTCGTCCCCTTGGGGACGAGGGGAATTTCGCGCCCCGGCGCGACCTACTTTTGTCAACAGTGACAAAAGTAGGCAAAAGCACCGGAAGGAACCTCCGGTTCCTTCAC
>CAVHYW010000010.1:0-55015 GCA_963640475.1 bacterium
ATATTCTGGCACACTTCACTGGCCGTTTCAATCCGGCCTATTGTTTGACGCTTACTCATAAACAGGTATTCGTAAAGCAGGTTTAACAAATTAAGATCTATTGGAAGAAGTACCATCGATCAACAAGGGCAAACACGCCTGCCAGTGCGTCTTTTCGGCGCTTTTTGTCCTTTTCGCCTTGGCGGGCGTCAGCCCGCCTGCATCTCAAAAACCAAAAATCACTCGAAAATACATCGCTGGCAGGTGCCTTGCAGTTTTGTCGGAGCAGAAATGTGTCCAGACAAGAAAAGGCCCGCAGAGAATACTTGCCGTATTGTCAAGGGGCTTGACGCAGTATGGGCGCATTTCTGCCCGTCAAAACCGTGTCTGCCCTTGTTGATCGATGGTACCAAGAGAAGAAACTAAAAAGTTTTCTGAGACAGACCACTCCAACTTGTCGTATGAGTCGTATGACAAGTCTCCCCGGTCTCGGTATAAGCATAGAACCGTCGTCCTGACACAAGTAGCCGGGACGGCGGTTTTAACTTGTTTATCGCATATTGAAGTTAATATCACAGAGGGAAGCGTAATGTGACATAGAAAAATTGGCGGTTTTTAAAGTGGCTCCGTATATAGGAACAGAAAGCAAATATGACCCCCAAAAATAATTTCAAGAATGAAAGGACGTATATGAAATGGACAAGTATCGATTCAAGGCAACCGGTCTCATTGTAGAGACATTCGAGAAGAATGACATCAAGTTTGAAGTCGAAGAAACATCTAGTATGGAAATTGTCTGTGCAAAATTCTACATCGACGGAGGCCCCTCGGTTTCCGAGCGGTTCATCAGTCACGATGACGGCAACGATGTGGATGTAAGAGTCACAAGACTTATCTGCAAAGTTCCTGAAGCAAAACGGTCCCGTGTCCTGAAAGCCTGCAACACCCTGAATTACAAGATCAGGCATCTAAAGTTCGTTTTAGACGATGATGGTGACGTCAATGTTGAGTATGATTTTCCGGAGAATACCCCTGACAGTGGCATCGGAGAGATGGCTGTTGAGATTTTTGCCAGGACGATGATAGCGTTGGACAATGAGTTCGGAGTCCTTATGAAAGCAATTTATTGCGAGGATGACGCTCTACATGACAAAGACTTGATGGAAAAGCTGGCGCGGCTATGTCGTGCACATTTAGCCGCAGAAAATGACGAAACTGATAACGAAACTGAACCGGAAGATGACGAAACTGATAACGAGCCTGAACCTGAGGAATATGTGGACATCGAGCCGGAGGAAGAGGCCTCTTCCGAGAACATTGCCGGCTAAGTGCAAAGCATCAGTTCTCTCCCACCTGAACGAGAGCCGGATGGCAACCGGCCGAAACTACAGCAGCAACGCTGCTGTAGTCGTGGGAAGCTGCAACTACCACGAATAAAAAAACAAAGGAGTACTGACATGGAAAACTACACCAACTACCCGATCGATGCGGCGCTCGAAGCCGCTGAAAACACCATCACGATCAACGTTTCTAACATGATAAGCGGCGCAACTGTAAAAGATGTTAGCGTATACTCGACAAATACTCTCTCCCAGATTTTGGAAGCACATTACCTCGATCTGGGGATCAACATCAACGCCAAGGTGCAATACAAGAACAAGCGCACTGGCCGCGCGGCCAGTGACGGCGCTGAAACCGTTCAGGGCATCGGCCTGATGGACGGAGATGTCCTTGCCGTGAGCGACGATGCCATCGTCGCTGGCGATGAGGAGGCCTTTACGAGCGATCTTATCAAAAAGATCAGCTGACAGAAAGGAGCTGACAGCATGGTAGCGACATGCATCCTTTTCGGCTTGGTACTAATTTTCTGCGGGGTTATCATTTCGAAATTGACATCGCCAAAAAAGAAAAAGCATCCGGCTGCACCACGCACAACACCTCCGCATTCGTCCTCGTCTCCGACCCCATCCCCGCCTCCGCTCCCGCCCCGGATCGATCATGCCCCACCATCTGTCAGCTCCCACGCCCCAAGACCGCTGCCTCCACGCCGCCCTTCCACATCAGGCCCGCAGGGGCTAACGCCCACGCAATTTCCGTGTTGTCCGCTATGTAAATGCAGAAACAGACTTGGTGAACGGCAAGTCATTTTCTGGGACAGCGGTGCCGACGGCTATCGCTGTCCCAGAGGGCACCTATTTCGAAAAAACGGAAAGCCATTTTAAATATACAAAAAGGATGGTCAAACACATGAGTAATAAAGTTTTCTATAACGCCTTGAAACTCTCGGAGCATCGCTCGCTGTTCCATGATCTGCGCGTTTTGGTTATCGGCGCGGGAGCAGCGGGAACACATCTCATGGAGAAATTCGCCAAGATGGGCCTGTCGCCGGACGTGGTGGACTTTGATTTCTTCACGCTTGAGAACGCCGCGAAGCACAGTTGTTTAGTTCGCACACCGGAAGATGCCGGACGAAACAAGGCGGAATGCGCGTCTGATCGGGTCCAGCCGCTGCTGGACGATGGCTGTAGTTCCAACGGTATCGACGGCGACCTGTGCAAGCTCGGCCCCGAAGCGCTTGCTGACTACAGTTACGTGGTCGCGGCGGTGGATAATTTCGACACCAAAGTGCTCCTGAACGAGTTGATCCGACAGCTCCCGAAAGAGCGGAGACCGATTGTCATCATGGACGGCACTTTTGACGAGCTGGCTTCCAGTGTGATCCTGGACAATACTGAGTTCTGCCTACGCTGTCTGATCGACGAAAGTTGGATCGGGACCCCACCAACATCCTGTAGTGGGCCGCAGCTCCGGCAAACGGAAGGTGGTGTCAGCGAGATCGTCCGTACATCCAATCTCGCGTCTGCAATGGCTGCACACCTCAGTGCCGAACAGCTCAGAGCCAGCGTCATCGGTCATGACGGTGTGATGAATCGCAGACTGACGTATACGGCATTTCCGAATTTGGAGCTGAGCTCTTCCCAGCCCATGGGCAAAAGAAATTGCCCGGGATGCGCTATCCATCCGCCTGCCATGATCGAATGGCTCCATGGCAGTGTCATGGATGTTACACTGAAAGAAGCGATGGAGCAGATCGCCGCCAACCTTGGTACGACAGATTTCGAGGTGTCCGTTCATCGCCTGAACTTCAAGCAAATCGTCCATGCCGGCTTTATCGTAGAGGACGTATGCTTTGCCTGCGGAAAGCCGCTTCGCGTGATGAAGCACGAGGGCCGTGTGTTTCCTGCTGACATGCGCTGTGAGGCGTGCGCAGCGGCAGATGCGCCTATTCATCCAGCTGATTTTGACCACGTTGAACCGCTCAGAGCCTTTACCTGCGGCAGCGAAGAGGCTCTCCAGCAGATGACACTGTACGATCTTGGTTACCCATTAGGCGCGCATATCGAAGTGATCCAGCGCAACGGCGCTCTGGACTTTTTGGATGCCGAGAAGGTCACAAAGAAAGTCTTTGCATTCGATGGAGATCACCAGAAGATGCACGAGATCCATATGGTATTGAACCCGCTAGATGTGGATTTTGCGTATCGAACGATATCCTTAACCGGTGAGATCGACGATGATGTCGCGACGGTGATCAACGCTGCTCTTAGATGCCTTGCGAGGGAATCATCAGAAGACATCATATTGTATATACAAAGTCCTGGCGGCGAGGTGTCTGCTGGTCTCAGCATCTATGACACTGCGAAATCGCTTAACTGTGATGTGGTCACTGTCGCGTCCGGTACGGCGGCCAGTATGGCGGCGTTCCTTCTGGCGGCAGCTGGAAGCAATGGGAAACGCTGGGCACAGCCTAATGCCAAGATCATTATACACCAGCCCTTTGGCGAAATGCGAGGGCAGGCTTCGGATATCCGCATTCGCGCTGATGAGATCATTAAAACTCGCGAAAGACTGAACAGCATCCTTTCACAATGTACTGGCCAATCTATTGAACAAATAGAACATGATACTGAACGTGACCATATCATGACCGCAGAGGAAGCCGTTGCCTACGGGCTGATCGATAAGATCGGTGACCCCATAAGCGAATTTTTTAACGCCAAAGCTATAGCCAAAAAGAAGCGTACGGTGTCCATACCTTCAGGCCTTCCTGCTGAAAAGAAGACAAACGAAGGCGTTCCCTTCTTTAAAGCGGCGGGATCTGATAGCCGTATAGATATCGAGACTCTGGTTTCGAAGATCGACGCAAAAATCGCCGAATTCGAAGCTCAGGAAGCAGCAGAACGGCAAAACGGCAAAAGTTGATAGAGCAACAAGCAAAAATGCACCGATGAAAAGCAGCCCCGCAGAAGCGATTCTGCGGGGCCGCTTTTATACCGGAAATGAATCGGCGAAAAAAGTCTTGCATTTTTCTGTCGGTTGTTGTATCATAAGCGCGAACACAACTGGATCACTTGTCTTCGGGGCGGGGCGAAATTCCCCACCGGCGGTATAGTCCGCGAGCGAGCCTGCGGGTAAGCATGAACCGGCGCGATTCCGGTACCGACAGTATAGTCTGGATGAGAGAAGGCGTGTACGGCATTATTGTAATGCTCTTTTTTGATGCGTGCACCTTGGGAGACAATCGCTTCCAAGGGTGTTACACCATCAAAAAGGAGTCTTTTTTTATGACGCAAAAACAGAAAACCCATCACATCGCCGTGGCCGCCATGCTGTCCGCCGTGGCCGCCGTGCTCCAGTTCCTCGAGTTCTCCGTGCCGCTGGTGCCCTCCTTCATCAAGCTGGACGTCTCTGATCTTCCGGCGCTGCTGGGCACCTTCTCCCTCGGCCCTGTATACGGCGTGGCCATTCAGCTGCTCAAGAACCTGCTGCACCTGCCCTTCGGCTCCAGCGCCGGTGTGGGCGAGCTGTCCAACTTCATTCTGGGCGCGGTGTTCGTGTTTGCCGCCGGTATGGTCTACAAGCGCAGCAAGAGCCGCAAAAGTGCGCTGATCGGCTCGCTGGTGGGCGCGACGGCCATGGCGCTGGTCAGTCTGGCTACCAATTATTTCATCGTCTACCCCGCCTATGTGGTGCTGTTCAAGCTGCCGCTGGACGCCATCGTCGGCATGTACGAAGAAATTCTGGGCGGCGTGTCCCATATTCCCACCCAGAACGCGCTGTTCAATTGCCTGCTGGTGTTCAATGTGCCCTTCACCTTCGTCAAGGGCATGCTGGATGTGGCGCTGTGCTTCGCCATCTACAAGCCCCTCAGTCCCCTGCTGCACAAGTAACATAAAAGAGCGCTCCATCAGCCGACGGAGCGCTCTTTTCAGGTTATCAAAAAAATCCATCTGGCGCTTAGCCGTAAAACACCCGGCTAAACGCTCCGTCGGTTGCGTAAAGCGGCCCTGTTTGCTACCATGAGACCGGAGGTGATCCCCTGGATCGAGAAATGTTGGGCAGATTTATCGCCCAGAGACGTAAGGAACGGAACCTGACCCAGCGGGAGCTGGCAGAGGCGCTGCATGTGACGGACAAGGCCGTCAGCAAATGGGAGCGCGGCGCGGGCTGCCCGGATATCTCGCTGCTGGAGCCGCTGGCAGAGGCGCTGGGCCTCAGCGTGGATCAGCTGCTGACCTATCAGACCGCCCCGGCAGAACCGGAAGCGGCGGAGGAGCCCGCCACCTCTCAGGCTGTGCAGGCGGTGCTGGGCATCGCCATGTACAGCTTTCAGGTGCAGGGCAAGCTGTTCATCAGCCAGCGCAGCACCTCGCCGGACGGCAGCATCACCGTGGTGCGGTTCACCAGCAGCGGCCAGCAACTCAAGGTGACGGAGCCCGCCGGTATACAGCGCCGCATGGGAGACGGCTCCACCCATGACGGCATGGGCGAGATATTTTCCGCCGGTACGAAGATCACCGGCCTGTACTGGTCGCCGGACAGCGCTTATCTGGCTATCAGCCAGAGCGTTCAGGGCGGATCCGCCCGCCTTGACTGCAAGGTCTGGCATTTCTATCAGGGCGCGGATGACCGGTGGTACGGTCAGGTAGACGGCAGCATGAGACTTATTCTGGCGCACCTGTGGTATGAGGGCGACGAGGTGCTGAAGGACGCCTTCCCCAATGTGGAGACGGTGCCGCCCTCCAACTATCCCACCTTTGACGTGACCTTCGACGGCTGGGATGGCACGGTGCTGCAGGTGAAATGCACCTACACCGGCACCGACAACGTGGATCGCGCGGTGACCGTCCGCTATGATGCGGCCACACAGCAGGTGCTCTCGGCGGAGTAACAACAAAGAAGGGACTTCCTTTCGGAAGTCCCTTCTTTGTTGTTTATAAGGGGTGAGAAAACTCACAATGGAAAGCGTTACTTGGCAGCAGCGGCCTTCTTCTGAGCGCTCAGAGCCTTGACGCCCTGAACCACCAGGTCGATAGCCAGGATCACCAGCAGCACGCCGATGATGCCGCGGATGTAGCACCACACCACGCCTTCGCCGCCGACAATGATACCGGTGACCTGAGCCTTGATGGTGAACACCAGAGAGGTCAGGGTAACGACCAGCATGAAGAACATGGGGAAGTAGAACATCTTGTTGTTGCGGCCGATCTTACCCAGCCAGCAGCACACAGCCAGCAGACCCAGAGCAGCCAGCAGCTGGTTGGCAGCGCCGAACAGAGCCCAGATCTTGGCATAACCGGTCAGGCCCAGGGCCACGCCGGCCACCACGGTGATAGCGGTAGCAACATAGGGGTTGGTGATGACGCGCTTCCAGCCCTTCAGATCCTCGCGGGTCTGGCCGGGCTCGACGAAGAACTCCGCGAACATGTAACGGGCCAGACGGGTAGCGGTATCAACAGAGGTCAGGCAGAAAGCGGACACGGCCAGGATCAGCATGGAGTACACGGCGTTGTAGCAGCCGTCGCCGAACACCTTGGAGAACATGGAGGCAAGGCCGGTAGCGAACACGACGGTGGGGGTCACGGTGGTGCCGTCAGCATACTGGTTCCAGATGTAACCAACAGCGCAGACAGAGATCAGAGCCAGAGCGCACTCGATCAGCATGCCGCCGTAAGCGATGGGCTTGGCGTCCTTTTCCTGATCCAGCTGCTTGGAGGTAGTGCCGGAACCAACCAGAGAGTGGAAGCCGGACACAGCGCCGCAGGCGATGGTCACGAACAGTGCGGGGAACAGATAGCCCAGAGAGGTGCCGGAGGGAGCCAGCGTATCATAGAAGCCCAGGAACGCGGGCATCTCAACGGTGGGATGTGCGCCGATGATACCCACAACAGCCAGGATCATCATGCCGTACAGCAGGAAGGAGCTCAGGTAGTCACGGGGCTGCAGCAGGATCCACACGGGAGTGACGGAAGCAACGCCGATATAGATACCGACAATGATCATCCACACGGTGTAGCTCAGATAGATGGGGTGCCAGTTCAGACCGATGACCATGCAGACCACGATGCCGATGACGCCGATGACAGTAGCCACGCCCAGAGGCGCGTTGCGGCGATAGACAAAGAAGCCGAACAGAATGGCCATCAGGATGAACATGATGGAGATAATGGCGGTGGAGGCGTTGGCCGCGGAAGCGGCATAGTCGATCGCGCCCTCTGCGGTGTAGGTAGCCTTGAAGGTGTTGGCCACGATGGAAGCGAAGGCAGCCACAACAAGGATCAGGGTCAGGTAAGCGAACACGATGAACAGCTTCTTGGCCTTGGCGCCGATAGCGTCGCCGATGACCTCACCGATGGACTCGCCCTTGTGGCGGATGGAAGCGAACAGAGAACCGAAGTCATGCACGCCGCCGAAGAAGATACCGCCGATCAGGACCCACAGCATCACGGGGACCCAGCCGAACACAGCCGCCTGAATGGGGCCGTTGATGGGGCCGGCGCCGGCGATGGAGGAGAAGTGATGGCCCATCAGCACAGGAGCCTTGGCAGGACAGTAATCCTTGCCGTCTTCCATGGTATGAGCGGGAGTAGGACGGGAGTTATCGACGCCCCACTTCTTGGCCAGCCAGCCGCCGTAGAAAATATAGCCTACGACCAGAACTGCGCAGCCAATGATAAGGAACAAAGCAGCATTCATAAAGCTCTCTCCTTTCTGAACAAGTTTTTCTTTTGCTTATGAAACAGGCCCTGTTTAAAGACCTGCGCTGCACTGTGTCCGCTGGCGTTGCTGCTGACCTTTTCCTCCGGCAGCTCCACCATCGCGGTATGAAAGTCCATCCAGCCCCAATAGGACATACGGAAGCTCTTATAGAGCTTACAGCGCTTCAGCGCCTTCCGCGCCTCTTCGTCGCAGCTGTCGCAGACGAACAGGGCCGTGATGTAGGTATACATGTGATTGGGGCCGGGATCGATGCGGGCCATGCCCTCCTCATAGGCCTTCTTTTCACATGCGTCATAAATTTCCTTGGTCAGATGGGGCACGCTGAACAGATAAACATATTCAAAGCTGTTGGCTTCCCAAAGCTTTGCCTTTTTGGACAGCACATACTTGGAGGATTCCGCATAAAAATCCATCTGTGCCGCCAGAGGCTGCTCATGCTCCTCACAGCGCCGCACATCGAAGTCATTCTGATAGATCTCGCACAGGTGCTGAACGGCATCTTCACGTGTCATCTGTTCCACCGTCCTTTCTTCTTACACGGAAACTGGCTTTTTCTTCCATCTTTCGCGATTTTAAGCGCGAAATACTTAACAGGAAAAAGTTGCATTTTTCCTGTAACGAAAACGTTACCGTGCCTTTAAAATTCATGCTCCATACTATACGCCTGTTGTTTTTGAATTTCAAGAGGGCAAAATTAACAAGATTTTAACGGAAAGTTTATATAAATTTTCTGTTAAGACTATATTGAACCCGCAAAGAACCTGTGATAAAATAAATTTGTTTCCGCCCCTATGGCGGGAGAGCTAAAAATGCGCCGCAGAGCAAAAACTGCGGCGCATTTTTATGTGTATACGCAAAGCGGCGGCTTCTTTGCACATAGGGACTTCCCGTCGGCGCATAGCCTGACAGGGAGAGGAGGCGTTTGCCATGTTAAGCGCGGCGCTGCTGCTGGTCTGTCAGAGCCTTTTTTTACAGCTCCACCTATCGGGAGAGGGCAGTTCCTTCCCCAAGCCATTGACCGCCGAGGAGGAGCGGCACTATCTGGAGCTATGTACGCAGGGCGATCTGGATGCCCGCAACGTACTGGTGGAGCGAAACCTGCGCCTTGTGGCGCACATCATCAAAAAATACTACACGCAATCTGAGGAGCAGGAGGACATGATCTCCATCGGCACGATCGGTCTCATCAAGGCCGTGAACACCTTCAAGCCCGACAAAGGGATCAGGCTGGCTACGTATGCCAGTCGGTGCATCGAGAACGAAATTTTGATGTACTTCCGGGCACGGAAAAAGCTGCAAGGGGAGGTGTCCCTCAGTGATACCCTCGAAACGGACAGCGACGGCAGCGACCTGTCCATCGGCGATGTGGTGGGCAAAAGCGACACCATGCTGGAGGACTTACAGGACCGGGACGACCGCATCCTTGTGCGGCGGCTGGTGGCAGAGCGCCTGACGGAGCGGGAGGCGGACATCATCCGCCGCCGCTACGGGCTGGACGGCCATATGCCCCAGACCCAGCGGCAGGTAGCCGCCGTGTACCACATCAGCAGAAGTTATGTATCGCGCATTGAGAAAAAGGCGCTGGGAAAGCTGGAGGAGGCCCTGCGGGAATTTCTTTGACGCCTGTATCGAAAAAGGAAGCCCTGCTGCTTTGGCAGCAGGGCTTCCCTATAATTATTACGAACCGCCCAGATAGTTTTGCGTGGTATCCAGCAGCAGCTCCTCTTCCGGGGCATCCACTGTATCGTCGACATTGCTGTCGGGTGTCACCACGGGAGCCTGCATGACATAGGTGGCCTGCGGATGGTGCAGCACCACACCGGCATAGTCGTACTGGATCAGCTGGCGGGCGTAGGAGTACTTGGCGTCCACCAGCGCGGTAACGGTATCCACATAATCGTCCGCCACCGTGATGCCGGGATTGGGGGTAAAGGTACGGGTCTTGGCATCGTAGGTGCCTGCGGCGGTGATCCAGCTGTTGCCCCGGTTGGTGGGCAGGATCACCAGCGGCATGCAGGTGGATGCCTGAGAGGCGTTATAGTTCTCGGCAAACACGTCCCGTCCCGACAGCAGGCGGGAGTCGTAGGTCAGGCCGAACAGGTTGCTGAGGGTGGGAACGATATCAATGGAGGAGCAGGGCGTATCGACGGTGACTGGCTGCTCCATGCTGCCGCTCCACAGGATCAGCGTATTGCGGTAGCGGGAGATATCCAGTTCGCTGTCCTGCAGGCCGCTGAGCTCCTGATAGTAGTCCCCGCTGTCGGTGACCAGCGCATAGGGATAATGGTCGGCAGTCAGGCAGATGACGGTATCATCGGCGATACCGGCGGCCTCCAGCTGCTCCAGCAGGTATTGAAGGGCGTATTCCAGCTCCAGATTGGCGGCGATATAGCCCTGCACCGGCTGAGAAGCGTTGGGATAGGCGGCCACGGCGGCCTCGCGGTTCTTGGCGGACATGGCATTGCCCCAGCCCCAGTTGGCATGGCCGCTGACGGTCATGTAGTAGGCGTGGAAGGGCTTGCCGTTCTGCACATAGTCCTCGATATAGGCCGGAGCCGTCAGCTCCATCATCTCCAGATCGGAGTAGGGCCAGCCGGGGCCGGTGATATTCAGGCCGTTGCCCTGTCCGTAGTAGTCATAGCCCAGATTGGGGTGGGTCAGGTGACGGTTATAATAGGTGTAGGCGTTGTTGTGATAGGCCACAGTGGTATAGCCCAGCGCCCGGAACTGGTTGCCCAGCGCGAAGGGCATATAGTCCTTATGGCTGACATAGAAGCTGAGGTTATTGTTGATCCATGTGGGGATCACGCCGGTCATGGCGGCAAACTCGCCGCCGGTGGTGGACTGGCCCCAGCCGGGCTGGTAGTAGTTATTGAACACAAAGCCCTCATGGGTCAGCTTATACAGGGTGGGCGTCAGCTCCTTGCTGATGACGTAGGGCGAGAACGCCTCGGCGGTGATCTGGATCAGGTTCTTCCCTTCGAACATGCCGGTGTATTCGTTCTTCTGGCTGGCGGTAAGGCTGCTGAAGTACTTGTGCATGTTGGCCAGTGTCTGGCCGCCCACCAGCTGGGACTCCGCCTCGAAATCCAGATCCATCTTGTTATAGTCATAGACCACCGGTTCCGGCGAGGGTTCCGGCTCCGGGTCCACCACCTCGATCACCGGCGCGTCAGGCAAACCGAACAGCGCGTACTGGATCTCCAGCCGCACGGAAGCGGACAGGCCGAAATTGGGCACAGCGCGATCCGTAATGAAGTTATAGGTATAGTCCGCCTTATACTCACCGGTATAGCACAGGGCGGAGCCGGCGGCCTGAAACACGATGAAGCCCGCCAGCGCCAGCAGCCGCGTTCTGCCGCGCAGCTGTCTGCCCGGCAGCAGGTGGCGGCGAAATACGATCAGCGCCGCCAGCGGCACAAAGGCCAGCAGGATAAAGGGCAGGCGGCTCACGATGATCTCCAGCATGGTGGTGAAGAAGTTGCCCACCACATTGCCGGTCATCTGCATGACGAAACCGAGACCCCAATAGGTCTTGAAATAGCTCTTGCAGCAGTATTCGATGCATGTCAGCACCGTCCAGCCCACGCACAGGACATAGGTGACGATGTGAGCGGCCTTCCGGGGCAGCAGATCCACCAGCGCCGACAACAGCAGGCCCATAGCGGCGGAAAACAGCAGGATATACACCAGCGGCATCCCCAGAAACTCTGTGCTGCGGTCAAAAATATGCATCAGAAGCTCATGATAGATGAGCGCCAGCGGAAGGAAAAACAGCGGCCACAGGCTCCGCTTCGGGGCATTCTGCGGCGTCTGCTCCAGATGGGTGTGATTCTCGTGCTCCATAGGGTCTCCTTATCATCCCGAAGGACGTGATCAAATTGGAAAATCTTGTCGAACGGACAGTCTTAACATAGTAGCACGCTTTATCCGGTTTTGCAATGGGCGCTGGCCGTACCTCACGAAAAATTTACAATTTGATATTTGCTGATTTTGGCGTCGGATATCAGTCATCCCATCCACTAAACTTACCTGTATTGCCAAAGGTAATCGCACCCTTGCCGTATTTGCCCCGGATGGCATCCATGGCCTGCTCCAGCTTCTCCTGCTTCTCGCTCCGTCTGGGCGCTTCCCCGCCCAGCAGATCCAGCTGCTCAAAGCTGTCGGCATTCTCGGTGAGATACAGCGCCGTGATGGTCAGGGCACGGATGGGGTCGGGGGCGTGCCACGACTGCTGGGCCAGCGCCAGCGCCGCGCGGTAGATGTCTTTCTGTAAATGGGTGGGGCTGTCCAGCCGCATCTGGCGGCTGAACTGACGGAACTGGGCGTTCCGGATGGTCAGCGCCACGCCGCCGCAGTACATGCCATAGCGGCGCAGGCGGCCCGCCACGCTGTCGGACAGCACCGCAAGGCCGGAGCGCACCTCCTCCCAGCGGGTAAGGTTCCGGGGAAAGGTGGTGCCGTTGCCCACGGATTTCACCGGCTCGGTCTCGTGCTGGGGACGGACAGGGCTGTTCTCCAGACCGTTGGCGTAGTCGTGGAGCTGCGCGCCATGCTTGCCCAATAGTGTCTCCAGATTCTGCCGGGGAAATTCCGCCAGCTGGCCGATGGTCTCCACGCCGTACTGGTGCAGCAGCTTTCGGGTGGAGCCGCCCACGCCCAGCAGGTCGCCCACCGGCAGCGGCCACACGATATCCTTCCAGTTGTCCCGGCTGATGACGGTGGTGGCGTCGGGCTTTTTATAGTCGCTGCCCAGCTTGGCAAAGATCTTATTGAAGCTGACGCCCACCGAGATGGTCAGGCCCAGCTCCTGCCGCAGCCGATCCCGCAGCTGGTCGGCAATGGCCTTGCCGTCACCGCCGAACAGGTGCATGCTGCCGGTGATGTCCAGCCAGCTCTCGTCGATGCCGAAGGGCTCCACCAGATCGGTGTACTGGCCGTAAATGACGTTGACCTTCCGGCTGTACTCCTTATACAGGCTGTGGTGGGGCGGCAGGGTGATAAGATGGGGCGCCTTCTGTCTGGCCTGCCAGATGGTCTCCGCCGTTTTGACGCCCAGCTGCTTGGCGGCCTCGTTCTTGGCCAGCACGATGCCGTGGCGGGACTCCGGATCGCCGCACACCGCCACCGGCACGTCCCGCAGCGCCGGATAGCTCAATAGCTCCACCGACGCGAAAAAGCAGTTCAGATCACAGTGCAGGATCACTCTGTCCTTCATGCCGCTCCCTCCTCTCGCTCATTTGTTCGAGGATAGTATACCACGTTCTGCGGAATTTGAAAAGAGGACATGTCCGGAACGGCGGAAAAAGTTTGCGATTTGACCTTGCAAACCATAGGCCGCACACAAAAAAGGAGCACCCAAGGGTGCTCCTTTCGGGAAGATCATATGAACAGGATCTTAGAACTCCTTCTTCTTGCGGATCACCAGAGCGCTGCCGGTCATGGACAGGATGCCCAGCCCCGCGTACAGGGCGATACCGGCATCAAAGGTGGTAGCAGACTTGATGGTGGTGCCAGTGGTAGAACCATTGGGAGGCGTGGTAACACAGCCGGCGGTGACGGCGAGGGTGTTCTTGGCAGGATCCGCCAGCTTCCACTTGTAGGCGGAATCATCGGGATCGACCTCGCCGCCGGGAATCTCGGTGGCCGGATCGGTGGAGTTGACGGAAATATCATTGCCGCTCCAGGCCACCGTTACATAGCTGCTGTCCTTCAGCGTATGGGTCTTGCCCACAGCGGTGCTGTAATTGGCCACATAGCCGTAGGCCGCGGCGGTGGTCAGAGACACCTGATACTGATAAAAGCCATGGTAGGATTCAGTATAAGCAGGCTGGAACACCGGCTGGAAGTTCAGGCTGGAGTCGGCCAGCAGATTCGCGGTCGTGTAGGTCTTTTCCGCATGCTTACTGCCCGCACATTTGACGTTGACGTTCAGCCCCAGCTCAGCAGCGGTGGGAGCGCAGGCGGTCTCGATAATGGCGACGGCAGCATTCTCCGCAGAGACCCATGCTTGCTGCTCGTCATCCCAGTATTCGTTCCAGCGTTCCCAATTGCCCGTCTTGGTGGCGGCATCATACCGGTAGATGAACGAAACCGCACCGTAGACGTAGGTGGCCAAATGCTTACCGTACGTCTTGCTGAACTGATCCACATAATAGCTGACGCCATCAGCGCCCTGCGTGGAAACGCGCAGATACACGTCGCAGATCCATGCGCCGCCATTCGCATACGCATTGTTCCACTTTAAGCTGGTCTCGTCTGTGTAGTAGGTGCCCGAAGCAAGAGGGTACATCTGCGTATCATGCGTTCCGTAATTTCTATCACAATACACGGCGACCTTGCCCGTTTCGATCAGCTTCTTGGCAGGCAGGTCCGGTTTGTCGATCGTGCTGCAGGCATCCATATTGATGATACTCGCACCGTTTTCCGCCAGCTGCCAGCTCTTATCCTTATACACCAGCGTAATACCGCTCCAAGTATAATGGGCATGACCAGACTTCGTTTCCTGCTCAAACAAATCAACGTATTTCCACATACCCTCTTCCGTCAGCCAGAAGGTATAGAACCACTCGTCGCTTTCACTGTCATAATACAGTTCAAAGTCGGTACCGTCATCATCCTTCGTGGTAATGGTACCCGCGATCAGGTCGTAGGTCTTGCTGCCGTGACGGCCAGCCTCAATGGGATCGCCATCGACATCTTTCACACAGTTGACCTGTACCTTGCCCAGCTTCAGCATCTCCGCTTCGGTCGGCTTTTGGGGCATATCCTGCTTGACCTCTGCGGCCTACACTGTCGTGGGGATCAGGCTCATGACCATCACCAGACACAGCAGCAGGGCGGTAATTTTCTTCTTCATTCAGATACCTCTCTTTCCTCGTTGTGCTTCTCTGCGTTTCTGTAATGTACCGCCGGTCGGGAAAACCATTGCTTTTTACATTCTTGTAAAAAGCAGAGATTCTATGGAAGCCCTCTGGCCGTACATCATACATTTTCAGTATACCAGCAATTTTTCGCTCTTTCAAGCAGAGTTTCGTTATTCAAGCGTACAAATATTCGTTCTGTTTTTGGACAAATTGCCGGTATACGGGTCAAGCACCGATGGTCAGGCGAGGAAACACCTTCTTACTTGACAGCTATGATATAATAGGATCGATTGAAATTTTTGAGAAATAAGAGGAAAAACGCTATGGAGATCACCCAGGGGGTGGATTTTGAGAGCTTCGGCCTGTCCGAAGCCACGCTGCGGGCTATCCGCAACAAGGGATATACCATATCCACGCCGGTACAGGCCGGCTGCATCCCGCCCATGATGGCGGGCAGGGACGTCATCGCCAAAGCCCCTACCGGCACCGGCAAGACCATGGCCTTCGGCATTCCCATTATTGAAAAGATCGATCCGGAAAGCGAAGAGGTGCAGGCCGTCATCATGGCCCCCACCCGTGAGCTGGCCATGCAGATCACCGACGAGATGCGGGATATCGCCGTGTATCACGAGGGCGTACGGCTGGTGTGCCTGTACGGCGGACAGCCTATCGGCAAGCAGATCAACGCCCTGAAGCGCAAGCCCCAGATCGTGGTGGCCACGCCGGGCCGTCTCAGCGACCATATGAAGCGCCGCACCGTGGTGCTGAAGGCTGTCAAGACCGTGGTGCTGGACGAGGCGGACCGTATGCTGGACATGGGCTTCATCCACGATGTGACCCGTATTCTGGACAAGATCCCCAGCCGCGAGAATCTGGGCATGTTCTCCGCCACCATTTCCCGTGAGGTCATGGACATTTCCTGGGTCTATCAGCGTGACCCGGAGGAGATCACCGTGCAGGCCACCAAGGAGAACAAGCCCGACATCCTGCAATACCGCATCGAGGTGCCCTCCGACGGCAAGGTGGACGCCATCGCCAGAATTCTGGAGCACGAGGGCTATGACCGGGTGATCTGCTTCTGCAACACCAAGGGCAACACAGAGCGGCTGACCAAGTTCCTGCAGATGCGGGGCGTGGACGCCAAGTGCATCCACGGCGACATTCCCCAGAGCAAGCGCGAAGCCGTGATGCAGCAGTTCCGCGAGGGCAAGCTGCGGGTGTTCGTGGCCACCGACGTGGCCAGCCGCGGCATCGACGTGGACGACGTGGACGCGGTGTTCAACTACGACGTGCCGGAGGAGAACGAGTACTACATCCACCGCATTGGCCGGACAGGCCGTGCCAAGCGCCACGGCGTGGCCTATACGCTGCTGAGCGACTTCCCCAGCCGCATGCGGCTGGACGACATCGTCCACAACACCCGCAGCCAGATCGTGGCGGCGAAGGTGGCGGAGGATGGCAGCATCGTGACGGAGTGAAATTGCCGCACCCTCCCGCACCCCTGAAAGGAGCATCCCATGAAACGAACCAAACGACTATTATCGCTGGTGCTGGCGCTGGCCGTGGTGCTGACCATGGCAGGCTGCAGCACGGAGGAGCCCGCCAGCATGACCGTCCGCGCCGCGCTGGTAGACGCACCCATCACGCTGGACCCCGCCCGCGCCTTTACGGAAACGGAAAAGACCGTGGCCGCCAATCTGTACGAGAACCTGATGAAGCAGACGCTGACCGGCATCGCCGCCGGTCAGGCCGCCAGCTATGAGTATACCGACAACATGGACGGAACGGAGACCTACTCCTTCACCCTCCGCAATGATATCTACTGGTCGGACGGCAAGAAGGTCACGGCTCACGACTTCGTGTACGCATGGCAGCGTCTGGTGGATCCGGAGACCCAGTCTCCTCACGCCTCCATTCTGAACATGGTGGCCGGTTATGCCGACGCTGTGGCGGGCGATCCCGCCGCGCTGCAGGTTCGGGCAGCCAATGACCGCACCTTTGTGGTGACCATCAGCGGCCACTGCTCCTACTTCCTGTCGGTAGTGTGTACGGCGGTATGCACCATGCCAGTGCGGGCGGATGTGGCTAGTACGGCGAACGCGGCTGACACCGCAGACGACAGCGGCACAGATACCCAAAGCGCGGACGTTGTGGAGCCGGAGCCGCTGCCGGACTGGTCCATGGACGCGGCCACCCTGCTGACCAACGGCCCTTACGCTGTCAGCACCATGACGGACGAGGGCGTGTCGCTGGCGCAGGTGGACAATTATTATGACGCCAAGCGGCTGGGCCCGGACGAGATCGACTTCGTCTACGCCGCCGATACGGAAGCGGCCATGGCGCTGTATGACAGCGGCGATGTGGACTTCGTGCTGGACGCCGGTGAGGCCGAGGGCGCGGTGGAGACTTCCGCTGCCGCCGTCAGCACCGTGCTCATCAACCAGATGGCCACCAGTCTCAGCGATTCCATGCGAACCGCCATGTCCATGGTTATTGACCGCAATGCGCTGGCGGAGCTGGCCGGTGAATCCGGCGAAGTGTACCGTGCGGCGGACGGTCTGATCCCCTACGGCATCGTCACCTCCGAGGGCAAGTCCTTCCGCGATGTCAACGGTGCGGTGATCGACAACGACGCCGAGCAGTACGACGCCCGTTGTCAGGCGGCGGCGGAGCTGCTGAGCCGTGCCGGGTACACCACCTCGATGCTGGAGTACATGACTCCGGTAACGCTGCTGTACGAAAACATCGGCAGCAACGCCAAGATCGCGCAGGCGCTGCAATCCGTCTGGCGGGATAAGCTGAGCATCCGCGTCTCCGTCCGGGGCGTTTCTCCGGAGGAGATGATGACCACCCTGCGGAACGGCGAGTTCTCGCTGGCGCTGACAAATGTCAGCGGCGACCGCAACACGGCGCTGAGCTATCTGAACCGCTTCAGCAGCAGCCAGCAGGAAAACTACGGCCAGTTCTATTCCAATGCCTACGATATCCTGATCCGCACGGCGGCCAACTCCAGCAGTGACGAGGCCCGCGACGCCTATCTGGCAGACGCCGAGAAGATGCTGCTGGACAGCGGCTATGTGATCCCCCTGTATAACGAGACCTATACATGGCTCCTGCGGGACACGCTGACCGGCATCCAGACCGACGGCATGGGCGTTTACTACTTCCAGCATGTAGTAAAGGCCGCCTCCTGAATCCTATAACGAAGATAAAGAAAGTCTCAGGCAGATGCCTGAGACTTTCTTTATCTTATTCTTCAAACAGATACACCCTTGTCTCATAGGGCCGGGTACGGAAGGGCCGGGCCGGATCGTCCACTGGGTAATTTTGCAGCACCAGCTTTCCGTCGGCCAGATCGTACCCTTTGGGCGGCGTCACCGTCAGGGGCCGTTCGGCGAAGGAGCAGATCACCAGCAGCCGCCGCCCCTTCATCTCCCGGGTATACATGTAAAGGCTTCCCGCCAGCGGGCAGCAGTCGCGGTACTTCCCTTCCCGTACCACCGGAAGCCGCTTGCGCAGGGCGATGGCCTTCCGGTAGAAGTTCAGCAGTGAATCGGGATCGTCCTCCTGGGCCGCCACGTTGACGGCGTGATAGTTGGTGTTCACATAGAACCACGGCTTTCCGTCGGTGAAGCCCGCGTTGGCGGTATCGTCCCACTGCATGGGGGTGCGGGCGCTGTCACGGCTGCCCAGCCACAGCCACCGCAGCCGCACCTTCTCCGGCAGATCGGGCATGAAATTGCGGCTCTGCACGTCCTCATACATATCCGTATGGACGGGCCGCCAGTTGGTCATGCCGATCTCCTGCCCCTGATAGACGAAGGGCGTACCCTGCTGGAAGAGATACGCCGCCGCCAGCGCCTTGCCGCTCTCGGTGCGGTATTCCTCGCTGCCGTAACGGGAGATGACGCGGGGATGGTCGTGATTTTCCAGATACAGCATGTTCCACGCCTTGCCCCGCAGCTTCCGCTGCCACAGATCCCACACCCGCTTCAGCCGCCGCAGGGAGAAGGCCGTGTGGGCGTAGTCGGTATACAGGCAGTCGGCGCACATGCTCTGGAACTGGATCATCATATCCATCTGGCCGCGCTTCTCGTCGATGTATTTCAGGGCCTGACGGGGGCTGACCATGGGGGCCTCCGCCAGCGTCACACAGTTATAGTGATCCAGCACGTCCCGCTTGAACTCCTCCAAATATTCGTGGACCCGCGGGCCGTGGTTATAGTGGCGGATGCCCCGTGCGGCGGGCATCAGCCGGTCATCCGGCAATCCGTCCTTCTTGGAGATGAAGGTGATGACATCCTCCCGGAAGCCGTCCACACCCAAGTCCAGCCAGAACCGCAGGATATCCTTTACCTCCTGCCGCACCAGCGGGTTATCCATGTTCAGATCCGGCTGCTTCACGGCGAACAGGTGCAGGTAGTACTCCTGCCGCAGCTCGTCCCACTGCCACGCCTTTCCCTCGAACATGCTGTCCCAGTTATTGGGCAGGTCGCCGCTGGGCTTCTCCTTCCGCCAGATGTAATAATCGGTGTAGGGCGCAATGCGGCGGCGGGACTTCTGGAACCACTCGTGCTCGTCGCTGGTGTGGTTCACCACCAGATCCATGATGACCTTCATGCCCCGCTGATGGGCGCCCTCCAGCACCTTCTTGAACCACTCCATGCCGCCGAACTCCGGCGCGATGTCCCGGTAATCGGAGATATCGTACCCGCAGTCCGCCCCCGGCGAGGGATACAGCGGCGAAAACCAGATGCCGTCCACGCCCAGACTCTTGATATAGTCCAGCTTTTCGTATACGCCCTGCAAGTCACCCATGCCGTCGCCGTTGCCATCCTTGAAGCTGCGCGGCCAGATCTGATAGAACACCATGTCCTTATACCAGCGGTCACGTCCCATATACTGCACCCCTTTTCGTATTTTTCTCCATTATAGCGTAAGAGCGGCGGCCTTGCAAGGCCGCCGCTCTTGTGTTGTGTGATTTACTGGATACCCTTGACGGTATAGCCCGCCTCGGTGATGGCAGCGCGGATGGCCTCGTCGGTCACGTCGCCCTCTACCACGGCGGTGCCGGAGGTCAGGTCAACGGTGGCCTTCACGCCGGGCAGGGCGGTCAGGGCTTTTTCCACATGGGCCACACAGTGGGCGCACATCATGCCTTCGATGGTGACGGTCTTTTTCATAGTCGGTTCCTCCTCATTGGATTCGATATTATGTTCCGCCGCGGACGGCGCGGCATGGGATACAGCTTTCAGCCGGGGCTTCCACAGCCGCAGGCGCAGGGCGTTGGACACCACGCACACACTGCTGAGGGACATGCAGGCGGCGGCGATCATGGGGTTCAGCAGCAGGCCCAGCGCCGGGTACAGCACGCCCGCCGCCACGGGGATGCCCACACTGTTATAGAAGAAGGCCCAGAACAGGTTCTGGCGGATGTTCCGCAGCACGGCGCGGCTCAGCTCCGCGGCGGAGGCCACGTCGGCAAGGCGGCTCTTCATCAGCACGATATCCGCCGACTCGATGGCGATATCGGTGCCCGCGCCGATGGCAAGGCCCACGTCCGCCTGCACCAGCGCCGGGGCGTCGTTGATGCCGTCACCCACCATGGCCACCAGCTGGCCCTCCTTCTGGAGCTTTTCCACGCAGGCGGCCTTATCCTGCGGCAGCACCTGGGAGATGACCTGATCCACGCCCACCTGACGGGCAATGGCGTTGGCGGTCTGGGCGTTGTCGCCGGTCAGCAGCACCACGCGGCAGCCGCTCTGCTTCAGGGCGACGATGGCGGCGGCGCTGTCGGGCTTCACCGTGTCGGCCACGGCGATCACGCCCAGCGCACGGCCCTCCTCGGCAAAGTACAGCACTGTTTTACCGTCCTCCGCCCATGCGGCGGCCTGCTGCGCAAAGGCGGCGATATCCACGCCCTTTGCCTCCATATAGGGTGCGTTTCCGGCAAAGATGGTCTTATCGTGCAGCTTCGCCTGCACACCGCCGCCGGGGACGGCGGTAAAGTCCGTCACATCACACAGGGGGATGCTTCGCTCCTGGGCCGCCTCGGTGACGGCGCGGCTGAGGGGATGCTCGCTGGGCTGCTCCACGCTGGCCGCCACGCAGAGGAGCTCCTCCTGGGTGATGCCCTCCGCCGCCAGGCAGTCGGTCAGGCGGGGCTTGCCCTCGGTGACGGTGCCGGTCTTATCCAGCACCACCGTATTCACCCGGCCCATCAGCTCCAGGGACTGGGCGGATTTGATAAGGATGCCGTTCTCCGCCGCCTTGCCGGTGCCCACCATGATGGCCACGGGCGTGGCCAGTCCCAGTGCGCAGGGGCAGGAGATCACCAGCACGGCGATGCCCACGGAGAGGCAGAACTGCACGCTCTGGCCGCCCACGAAGGCCCACAGCAGCGCCGCCGCCAGCGCGATGGACATGACCACCGGCACGAACACGCCGCTGATCTTGTCGGCCAGACGGGAGATGGGCGCCTTACTGGAGGACGCCTCCTCCATCAGCTTCACGATCTGGGACAGGGTGGTATCCGCGCCCACGCGGGTGGCCTCCAGCTCCAGATAGCCGCTCTGGTTCACGGTGGCGGAGGTGACGGGATCGCCCACGGTCTTTTCCACTGGCAGGCTCTCGCCGGTGATGGCGGACTCGTCCACCGAGCCGCTGCCGGACACCACCACGCCGTCCACAGGGATCTTGCCGCCCTGGCGCACCACCACGATATCGCCCTTCCGGATGTCCTCCGCCGCCACGGTGACCTCCACGCCGTTTCGCTTCACGACGGCGCTGTCGGGAGCCAGGGCCAGCAGGGCGGAGATGGCGTCAGTGGTCTTGCCCTTGCTGCGCTCCTCCAGATACTTGCCCACCGTCACCAGCGCGCAGATCATGCCCGCCGACTCGAAGTACAGCTCCGGCATGCCGGACACCTGTCCGGCGGCCAGGCGCACCATCTCGATGAGGCTGTACAGCAGTCCCGCGCTGGCGCCCAGCGCCACCAGCGTGTCCATGTTGGGACTGCGGCGGAAGAGCTGGGTAAAGCCCACGGTGAAATAGCTGCGGTTCAGGATCAGAATGGGCACACAGAACACCAGTTGGGAAATGGCATGGGGCAGGTGGCTGGCCGTCAGGAAGCCGGGCAGGGGCAGGCCCATCATGTGGCCCATGCTGATATAGAACAGAGGCACCAGGCACACGATGGACCACACCAGACGGCGGCGCATCTTCGCCAGGGCCGCGTCCTGCTCCTTGTGGACATCCTGCTTCACGTCGGACGCCCGCTTGGCGCCGTAGCCGCCGCTCTCCACCGCAGAGATGATCTGCTCCGCCGTCACCTCATCGGGGTCATAGTCCACCAGCATGGTGCCCAGCATCAGGTTCACCACCGCGCTGTCGACGCCGGGCAGTGCGCCCGCCGCCTTTTCCACATGGGCCGAGCAGGCCGCGCAGGTCATGCCCGTCACCACAAATTTTTCTTTCATCACGCCGCCTCCTTATTTCATCAGCTTCTGCAGCGTGGTCACCAGCTCGTCGATGACCGCGTCGTCCCCCTGGCGGATGCCGTCCGCCACGCAGGTGCGGATATGGGTGGCCAGCAGCTCCTTGCTGAAGCTGTTCAGCGCCGCACTGACGGCAGACACCTGAATCAGGATATCGGGACAGTAGGCATCCTTTTGCAGCATGTCCTTCAAGCCCCGCACCTGTCCCTCGATCCGGTTCAGGCGGTTCGTCAGGCGCTTCTGCTCCTCGTCGGAGCGATGCTTCGTCTTCTGGCAATGGCAGCAGTCCATATCGTATACCTCCCGGGGGTATTATTTGATGGCGGCATTATATACCCCCCAAGGGTATTTGTCAACGTTTTTCTTTGGGCTTGCACAAAAGTGCCATCAAAAGGCCGAACACCACCGCCGCGGCGATGCCGCCCGCCGTGGCGGTCAGGCCGCCGGTGATGACGCCCAGCAGGCCCTGCTCCCCTACCGCCTTTGCCACGCCCTTGGCCAGCGAGTAGCCAAAGCCTGTCAGCGGCACGGTGGCGCCCGCCCCGGCCCAGTCCACCAGCGGCTGATACAGTCCCACCGCCTGCAGGATCACGCCCGCCACCACATAGCCCGTCAGGATGCGGGCGGGCGTCAGCTTCGTCAGGTCGATGAGCACCTGTCCGATCAGGCACAGCAAGCCTCCGCACAGGAAGCACCATACATAGTCCATTTCGTCCTCCTTATCGCTCCGCCGACAGCACCACCGCGTGGCACACCGCCGGCATGGTCTCCTTCTGAAACACGGTGGTGGGACTTTGCAGCGCGCCGGTGGGCGCGAAGATCATCCGCTTCCACCGGCGGCTCTTCAGCCCCGGCAGCAGATAGGCGCACAGCACCGAGGCACTGCATCCCGCGCCGGAGCCGCCGGCGTGCATATCCTGTTTCTTCCGGTCGAACAGCAGCAATCCGCAGTCGGTATAGCGGCTGTCCATGTTGAAGCCGTCCCGGGCCATCAGATTCTTCACCACGCTGTGGCCGATGGCGCCCAGATCGCCGGTGACGATCAGGTCATAGTCCTGCGGCGTGGTGCGGGTGTCCCGGAACAGGGTCTCCAGCGTATCGATGGCCGCCGGAGCCATGGCTCCGCCCATGTTGCACTCGTCATTGACACCCATGTCCACCACCCGGCCCATGGTGGCATGGGTGAGATACGGCCCGTCGCCGGTGCGGCCCAACACGCAGCAGCCGGAGGCGGTGGCCGTCCACTGGGCGGTGGGACACCGCTGGGAGCCGTAGGGCAGCGGCATGCGGTATTGCCGCTCCGCCGTGCAGTAATGGGAGGAGGTCGTTACCGCCGCCACGTTGGCCGCGCCGCCCTGCAGCAGCATGGCCGCCAGAGAAAGCCCCTCGCCCATGGTGGCGCAGGCGGCGTACAATCCGCCTACGCTGAAGGGCTGGTTCCGCAGTGCAAAATTGCTGGCGGCGCACTGGTTGAGAAGGTCCCCCGCCAGCACCAGATCCAGATCCTCCGCCTGCATGCCGCCACGCTCCAGCGCATGACCCATGGCCCGCTGCTGGAAGATGGACTCCGCCTTTTCCCAGCTGGCCTGAGCGCAGAAGGAATCCGTCTCGATCTCGTCAAAATAGCTGCCCAGCGGGCCCTGTCCCTCCAGTCTGCCGCCGATGCTGCCCCATGACAGCACGCTGACGCCGCCGGAAAAGGCCACAGTCCGCCCGGTTCGATGCATTTCCATTTGCCTTCACCTCACATTTTTCCGGTAGTATGTGGAGGTGGAAGGAAAAATATGTGTTTGGTCGTTTTACGCCGCTGCTGTGACGCAACGGTATAAAATAAAGCGTTGTTCGGCGGCGGCCTGTGGTCAGGCCGTCCTACGAAATATTTCCGGATCTCTTTGTAGGGCGGGGTGACCACACCCCGCCGCATGGTGTGTGCAAAAATTTCTTATCCCCCTAACACAAAACAGAAAATAACAAATTCTTGCCATCTTCCCCTGTATGTGCTATTCTGTATACTGATATTTTATTGGTATGCAGGAGGCGAGGCCATGGCGTCGCTGAAGGACAAGCGGCTTTTTCTGCTGGATATGGACGGCACCCTCTATCTGGACGAGCAGCTTTTCGATAAGGTGCCGGAGTTTCTCGACCTGATCCGCCGTCAGGGCGGACAATACCTGTTCCTGACCAACAACTCCTCACGGGGCGTGGACGGCTATATGGCCAAAATGCGCCGTCTGGGCATCGAGACCGCGCCGGAGGATTACATGACCTCCGCCGACGCGGCGGAGCACACCCTTCTTACGGAGTTTCCGGGGCAGAAGTGCTACGTCTCCGGCACGGCGTCGCTGAAAGCGCAGCTCCGGCAGGCGGGCATTGACGTGACAGACACCCTGTCCGACGATATCACGGTGCTCCTCAGCGGATTTGACACGGAGCTGACCTTCCAGAAGCTGGAGGACAGCTGCATATTGCTGAACCGGGGCGTCACATGGCTGGCCACCAATCCCGACTGGGTATGCCCCACATGGTACGGCTCGGTGCCGGACTGCGGCAGCGTGTGCCAGATGCTGGAGCGGGCCGCGGGGAAAACGCCCCGCTTTCTGGGCAAGCCCCAGCCGGAGATGGTACGTCTGGCGCTGGCGCGGACAGGCTTTGGGCCGCAGCAGGCGGTGGTCATCGGCGACCGGCTGTATACCGACGTGGCCTGCGGCGTCAACGCCGGGATCGACAGCATCTTCGTCCTCAGCGGCGAGGGCGTCATGGGCGACATCGTGAAATACCGGATCAACCCCACATGGATCTATCAAGACATCGCAAAGCTCTACCAAGACTTGAAGGAGAACCGAATATGAAGCTGAACTACAAACGCACCATTCTGGTGGGCTTTGCCTTTTTCCTGATCTGCGCCTTCTGGCAGGCCTATGACAACACCATCCCCCTGATCCTGACCAACAAGTTCGGCATGAGTCAGACATGGTCCGGTGTCATCATGGCGGCGGACAACATTCTGGCGCTGTTCATGCTGCCGCTGTTCGGTGCCATTTCCGACAAGTGCACCCACCGCAGCGGACGGCGCACGCCCTTCATCGTGCTGGGTACGCTGATCGCCGCCGTGGCGCTGATCTGCCTGAGCTTCATCGACAACACCCAATTGAAGCATCTGGGCGACGCCGCCAACATCGACGATCCCGCCGCTCTGAGCGCCATCTACGAAAGTCAGGCGGACGAGCAGCTTATCACCCCTCACGGCGACAAATTCGTACTGCGTGAGCAGTTCACGGCGGAGGAGTTCACCGCCATCCGCAGCCAGATCACCGATGAAAACGGCAAGACTGTCACCAATCCCGACTACACCAACTATGTGACCCCCGCCCGTCAGGCCTACGCATGGCAGGTGACGGCGGAGCAGCCCGGCACGCTGGTGTTCTTCATTCTGGTGCTGCTGGTGATCCTCGTGGCCATGGCCACGTTCCGCTCGCCCGCCGTGGCGCTGATGCCGGACGTGACCATGAAGCCCCTGCGCTCCAAGGCCAACGCCGTCATCAACCTGATGGGCAGCGCCGGCGGTATTCTGGTGCTGGCGCTGGGCATGGTGTTCGCCACCTCCGCCGTGCGCAACTCCCTCATGAGCTACACCGGCTATTTCGGCGTCATTGCCGCCATTATGCTGGCGGCGCTGGTGATCTTCATGCTGACCGTCCGTGAGGTAGAGTGGGCGCAGGAGATGCAGCGCGACAGCGTGACCTACGGCGTGGAGGAGGCCGCGGAGGACGGTGCGCCGCAGGAGGAGCGGAAGCTGTCCGCCGACGAGGTGAAATCCCTCATTTTCATCCTGCTGAGTATCGTGCTGTGGTTCTTCGGCTATAATGCCGTCACCAGCAAATATTCCGTCTATGCCAGCAACATCCTGCACAAGGACTACAACCTGACCCTTATCATCGCGCAGGCGGCGGCCATCATCGCCTATCTGCCGGTGGGCCTGATCTCCAGCAAGATCGGCCGCAAGCGTGCCATTCAGGCGGGCGTGGTCATGCTGACGGTGGCCTTCGGCGTGGCGGGCTTCCTCCACGCGGAGAGCCCCACCCTGCTGATGAACGCCATGTTCGCCCTGGCCGGTATCGCATGGGCCACCATCAATGTGAACTCCTTCCCCATGGTGGTGGAGCTGTCCAGCGGCGGCAATGTGGGCAAATACACCGGCTTTTACTACACGGCCTCCATGGCGGCACAGGTGGCAACGCCTATGCTGTCCGGCCTTTTGATGGATAAGTGGGGCATGCGGGTGCTGTTCCCCTATGCCACCGTATTTGTAGCGCTGGCCTTCGTCACCATGCTGTTTGTCCACCACGGCGACAGCAAGCCCGACGCGGTGATGGGGCTGGAAGCTTTGGAAAATCTGGAGAACGACTGATATGAAACTGCTTTGGATCCTTCTGGGAATCGTAATTCTTATTTTTCTGCTGTATATCCTCTGCCTGCGGTGTGACCGCCGCCGGGACTGGAAGAAATTTCAGGGCTGGCGCTATGCCCACCGAGGCTTTCACGACAAGCCCCGCATCCCCGAAAACTCCATTCCCGCCTTCAAGCGTGCCGTCCAGTGCGGTTTCGGTGCGGAGCTGGACGTCCATCTGATGAAGGACGGCCATCTGGCGGTGATCCACGATGCCTCCCTGCTGCGGACGGCGGGCGTGGACGTGGAGATCGAGGATCTGACGGCGGAGGACCTGCAGCAGTACAAGCTGGAGGGCACCGAGTACCACATCCCCCTGCTGGAGGAGGTGCTGCCCATCTTCGCGGGAAAGGCGCCGCTGATCGTGGAGCTGAAGGCAGAGCGGGGCAACGCCGACGCGCTGGCCGCCGCTGCCTGCAAGCTGCTGGACAAGCACCGCAGCGTCACCTACTGCATGGAGTCCTTTGACCCCCGGTGCCTTATGTGGCTGTGGCAGAACCGTCCCGACGTGGTGCGTGGCCAGCTCAGTGAAAACTTTACCCGCCACGGCGACGGCAAGAACCTGCCCGGCGTGGTGCGCTGGGTGCTGAGCAACCTGCTGCTGAACTGCCGCACCCGGCCTGACTTCATCGCCTACCGGTTTGAGGACAGAAAGAGCCTGTCCCTGAAGCTGTGCCGTGGCCTGTACGGCGCAAAGGAGTTCAGCTGGACCATCCGCAGCAAGGCGGACATGGACGCTGCCGAAAAGGCGGGCGCACTGGTCATCTTTGAGCAATTCGACCCAAGGGGGATGGAAAAATGAGAGTCATCACCGGTTCTGCCCGGGGCAGAATTTTAAAGGAATTACAGGGCATGGAGACCCGCCCCACCACCGACAAGGTGAAGGAGAGCATCTTCTCCATTATCCAGTTTGATATCGAGGGCCGCCGCATCCTTGACCTGTTCGCGGGAACGGGCCAGCTGGGCATCGAGGCCCTGAGCCGCGGCGCAAAGCAGTGCGTGTTCATCGACCAGCGCAATGACGCGGTAAAACTGATCCGGGAAAATCTGGAGGTCTGCGGTCTCAGCGACCGGGCGGTGGTTCGCAGCGGCGACGCCATGTCCTACCTCAAGAGCGGCGAAAAGTTCGACATCATCTTCCTTGATCCTCCCTACGCCTCCGGCCTGCTGGTGAAGGCACTGGAGGATATCGCGGCATTTGACATTTGCCGTGAACATGGTATAATTGTGGCGGAAAGTGCCGCAGAAACTGAGCTGCCGGCGCTGGCGCCGCCCTATTCGCTGTATCGTCAGTACCGGTACGGCAAGATCAAGCTGAGCGTCTATCACCGCAGCGGAAACGAGGACACCCTATGAAGATCGCCATTTATCCCGGCAGCTTTGACCCCATCACACTGGGGCATCTGGATATTCTCAGCCGGGCCGCCCAGTGCTTTGACAAGGTATACATGTGCGTGATGGTCAATTGCGAGAAAAAGCAGCCCATGTTCACCCAGGAAAAACGGCTGGAGCTGATCCAGAAGTCCATCGCCCACATTCCCAACGCGGAGGTGGAGCTGTTCTCCGGTCTGCTGGCGGATTACGCCCGGCAGAAGGGCGCCCACATCATCGTAAAAGGCGTGCGCAACATGACGGATTATGACGCGGAGCTGCAAATGGCCCGCATCAATCAGGGCATCGACCCGGAGCTGGAGACGCTGCTGCTGCCCGCACGGGCGGAGTTCGAGCATTTCAGCTCCACCATGGCCCGTGAGATGATCCGCTATGGCCAGCCGCTTGAAAAGTATGTACCCGCTCCCGTGGCGGAGGAATTGATGAAAGGATGTGACCACTGACATGGAAGAGAAAGACGTACAGCGGTTGATCGACATGCTCTACAACATGATCGACGAGGCCAAGAGCGTTGCCTTCAGCGCCGAGAAGTGCGCCATCAACCGGGACGAGGCGCTGGATATTCTGGATGAAATGCGCGCCAAGCTGCCGCTGGAGCTGAAAAAGGCCAAGGAACTGATCGCCGCCCGCAATGACTATGTGGCCGGCGCCAAGAAGGAAGTGGAGAAGATGATGCGGCAGGCCGAGCTGGACGCCAAGACCATCGTCTCCGAGAGCGAGGTCATTCAGCAGGCCCGCCAGAAGAGCGCCGATATCATCCGCCGCGCCGAGGAACGCAGCCGCGAGCTGTACCGCGTGGCCAACACCTACACCGAGGACGCGCTGCGCCGCACCGAGGAGGCTATCCAGTCCGCGCTGACCGAGGTGCAGACCTCCCGCAGCCAGTTCCGCACCGCTTCTCAGGAGCAGATGCAGGCGGCACAGGAGCATCTGAAGCAGGACGCCGCCCAGAAGCCCGTAGAGAAATAAACGGCACACGAGCCGGAGATTTCGCACCTGTGGAAAACAACGGAGATTTTGCTTAAAATTTCTGCGTTTTGCACAAACACTATTTATCTTGTGGTCATACATGGTCGAGACACAACATATTGTGTCTCGACTTTTTTTGCGCTTTTTAAACTGAAACATGCGTTTTACTTATGCCGTCCATTCAGGAAAATGCTGGAAAAATCATCGATAAACGCCTGCCGCGGCAAGAAAATTTCTCCTTGCAATCCACTGATGAAGCCTGTATACTGAA
This sequence comes from bacterium, assembly GCA_963640475.1. Taxonomy (GTDB): domain Bacteria; phylum Bacillota; class Clostridia; order Oscillospirales; family Oscillospiraceae; genus Vescimonas. The sequence continues at coordinate 29,482 of CAVHYW010000010.1, forward strand.
AGCACAGTGGTGGATCGTGGGGGATATATTCACTTTTGTGGTGAAAAATCCCACGGTTCTCCTTTTCCAACTATGGGAGGTGAGGAACATGACAGGTCAATACGCGCATACCATCGACGTCAAGGGCCGTCTGTTCATCCCCGCCAAGCTGCGCGAAGAGCTGGGCGCCACCTTCCATGTCACGATCGGGCAGGATCACTGCCTGTCGGTATACTCCGACGACAGCTGGAACGCCGTGATGGACAGGCTGAAAACCATGAATTACAGCGAAGTGAAGCGCCTTCGTCCCATGTTCGCACTGGCCGCCGACTGCGAGCCGGACGCACAGGGCCGTATCCTGCTGCCCGCCAGACTGCGGGAGTACGCGGGTCTGGAGAAGGACGTGGTGGTCATCGGCAGCTTCGACCGCGCGGAGATCTGGAACGCCAAGCGGTGGGCCGATATCGAGAACGCCGCGCTGGGCGACGGCTCTCTGGAGCTGGCTATGGCGGAAATGGGGCTGTAAGCCATGGAGTGGAACCGCAATACTCAGGAGGATATCTCCTATGGGCACCGTCCGGTAATGCCGGTCGAGTGCATGGAAGCGCTGGCGCTCCGCCCGGACGGCGTATATGTAGACGGTACGCTGGGACGGGCCGGCCATTCGCAGATCATTGCCGGATATCTGACCACCGGCCGCCTGATCTGCATCGACCGGGACAAGACCGCTATCGACGCTGCGCAGGAGCGGCTGCGGGACTATCTGGATCATGTGACGCTGGTACACAGCAATTTTGACCGCATCGGCGAGATTCTGGAGGAGCTGAACATTCCTGGCGTGGACGGCATGCTGTTCGATCTGGGCGTCTCCTCCCCGCAGCTGGACGACGCCCAGCGGGGCTTCAGCTATATGCACGACGCGCCGCTGGACATGCGGATGGATCGCACGGCGGCGCTGGACGCCCGTCAGGTGGTCAACGAATGGCCCTACGAGGAGCTGCGGCGTATCCTGTACGACTTCGGCGAGGAGCGCTATGCGCCCGCCATCGCCAAAGGCATCTGCCGGGCGCGGGAGACCGCTCCCATTGAGACCACCCTGCAGCTGGTGGACGTTATCAAATCCGCCATGCCGCCGCAGGCGCTGCGGGAAAAGCAGCACCCTGCCAAGCGCAGCTTTCAGGCCATCCGCATCGCCGTCAACGGTGAGCTGGACGCCCTGCCCCCTATGCTGAACGCCGCAGCCGAGCACCTGAACACAGGTGGGCGGCTGGCCGTGATCTCCTTCCACTCGCTGGAGGATCGGATCATCAAGAAAACCATGCAGGAACTGGCTACCGGCTGCACCTGCCCGCCCAACTTCCCCGTATGCGTATGCGGGAAGAAGCCAAAAATGAAGCTTATCTCCCGCAAGCCCATCACCCCCGGTGAAGCGGAGCTTGCGGAGAATCCACGGGCCAGAAGCGCCAAGCTCCGCGTAGCGGAGAAGCTTTGATGCCGCTTTTGTCAACTGGTGGCCTATTTTTACGAAAGAAAGGAAGATTTCTCCATGACTGACGAACGCCGTCGAAACATCACGACAATTTACGGCAATCTGGCCTATGATCTGGATTCTCTGGCACGGGAGCGTCAGCTGGAGGAAGCCGGCGAAATGCCGGAGCGCAAAGCCGAACCGAAGCCGCAGACACAGCCCCGCCGCCGTCCCCAGGCACAGGCGCAGGCCCGCCCCTCCGCACTGGTGATGGGCGGCGTCGTGGTGGTGTGTGCGCTGGTGATGGTGCTGCTGCTGGGCTATGTGCAGTTGACCACCGTATCCAACAACGTGTCCACCATCAAAAAGGAGCTGGCCACGCTGGAGGAGGAGCACGTCTCCCTGCTGACCGAGTACGAAAAGGTCTTTGATCTGGCCACCATCAAGGCAGCCGCCGAGGAGGCCGGTATGTCCAAGCCCACCTCCGGCCAGATACAGTACATCGACCTGAGCGGCGCAGATTCCGCCGTGGTTTGCAGCGAAGCTCCGGGACTGGCGGAAAAAGCCGTCTCCGCATTGAAGGAGGGCGCGCAGTCCATCTGGGAATATTTCCGCTGATCCCCCCGTATAGTTTTCAACAGCAAGGAGTAAGAAGCTGATTTCTTGCTCCTTGCTTTGGCCTTTCCATAACCCCGTTTTCCCGCCGCAAAAAGGAGTGCCATTATGCCGCAGAACTACCCGCAGAACCGACAGAGCCCCAGCCGGAAGGACGAATCCATCCGCCGGGCCAACCGCGTCATCCAGAGCCGCACCTTCGTGCTGATGCTCATTATGGGCATCGGCATGTTCATCGTGCTGTTTTTCAAGCTGTACTCTTTGCAGATCACCCGTCACGAGGAGCTGCAGTCCAAGGCCGTCAGCCAGCAGACCCGCAGCAGCGTGGTCACCGCCAACCGCGGCACTATCTACGATGCCTCCGGCAACATTCTGGCTATCTCCTCCACAGCGGAGACCATCTTCCTCTCTCCCAAGGAGATCAACGACGCGCTGAATGACGAGGAAAACCCCGTGGCGTGGACAAAGGAGATCCTGGCCGATGCGCTGGCGAAAATTCTGGACATCAGCGAGGAGGGCATCCTGAAAAAGATGGCCCGCAGCGACTCCATGTATGAGGTGCTGAAATACCGGGTGGACGAGGATATCGCCGATCAGGTGCGGCAGTACATCAACGACAACAAGGTCAAGGGCGTGTTCCTGACCACCGACGCCAAGCGCTACTATCCGTACAGCGATCTGGCCGCGCAGGTGATCGGCTTTGTGGGCGTGGATTACACCGGTCTATTCGGCCTTGAGGCCGAGTATGACAAGGAGCTGCAGGGCCAGTCCGGCCTTGTGGTGACCGCCAAGGCCAACGGCCAGAACGACCTGCTGTACGAGTACTCCCAGTACTTCGATCCGGAGAACGGCGACGAACTGCAGGTAACGCTGGAGGCCACCGTGCAGTACTATCTGGAAAAGGGCATGAAGGACATGTGCGACGCCTTCTCCCCCGCCAACGGCGCCACCGGCATCGTCATGGACGTGCGCAACGGCGGCATCCTTGCCATGGCCTCTTTCCCCAACTATGACCTGAACGACTTCGCCACCGTCACCGACAAGACGCTGCTGGAGCAGATGGAGCGGGGCGAACTGGACGAGGAAGGCGCCCAGCAGAAGCAATGGCGCAACAAGGCGCTGAACGACACCTATGAGCCCGGCTCCACCTTCAAGATCCTGACGCTGTCCGCCGCGCTGGAGGAGGGACTGATCGACAAGACCACCTCCGTCAATTGCAGCGGCGCGGTGAATATTTCCGGCCATACCATCCACTGCTCCAACAAGGCCGGTCACGGCCTGCAAACCTTACAGCAGACGGTGGGTAACTCCTGCAACCCGGCCTTCATCTCCTACGGTCTGAAGCTGGGCACGGAGAAGTTCTATCAATACATGCGCTCCTTCGGCATCATGTCCCCCACCGGGGTGGATCTGGGCGGCGAGGCCACCGGCGTGTTCGCCGCGGACGCCAACTTCACCCAGCTGGATCTGGCCTGCTACGCCTTCGGCCAGAACTTCACCGTAACGCCGCTGGCACTCATCACGGCGCAGGCAGCCTGCGTCAACGGCGGCTATCTCTACACCCCCCACTTTGCCCAGCAGATCACCGACAGCAACGGCAACGTGATCTGGCAGCATGACGATACGCCGGTACGGCAGGTCATCAGCGAGGAGACCTCCGCCACCGTGCGGGAATGTCTGGAATACGTGGTAGCCAGCGGCACCGGCAAAAACGGTCAGGTAGCGGGTTACCGCATCGGCGGCAAGACCGGTACGGCCGATAAGGGCCAGTCCGGCGACGTGGTGGTCTCCTTCCTGTGCTTCGCACCGGCGGACGATCCCCAAATCATGATGCTCATTACCATGGATACCCCCAGCCGCTCCACCGGCACCTATGTGTCCGGCGGCAACATGGTGGCTCCCTACTCCAGCGCCATCATGGCGGAGATCCTTCCCTATCTGGGCATCGAGCCCAGTTACAGTGCTGAGGAGCTGATGGGCGTGGACACCACCGTGCCCAACGTCATCGGCATGACGGTGCAGGAGGCCAAGGACCGCATGAAGGAGCGGGGCTTCACCTGCAAGATCGAGGGCGACGGCGAGAAGATCACCGATCAGACCCCCGTGGGCGGCGCCATTATCCCCGGCAAATCCACGGTGGTGCTGTATGCCGGAGCCGAGAAACCGGATAAAATGTGTACGGTGCCCTCTCTGGTGGGACGCACCGCCTCCGAGGCCAACACTGCCGCCACCAACGCGGGACTGCTGATCCGCTTCACCGGCACCACCAGTTCGGAGTCCAACACTGTGCTGGTATTCAGTCAGGAACTGGAAGCCGGTACGGAGGTGCCTGCCGGTACGGTCATCACCGTGCGGCTGGGCGATACCACTGTCCGGGACTGACGCGCACTTTTCGCAATATTTATAGCATATAATTCCATTTCACTTGCGTTTCCTGCCTGCTATACTGGCAATAGCGCGGTCATAACCCGCCGCAAAACAGGATAAAGGAGATCGTTCCATGAAACTGAAAGATGTATTGAAGGGTCTGGAGATCCTCTCCGCCACCGCCGATATGGAGACGGAGATCACCGGCGTCAGCTATGACTCCCGCACCACCGAAAAGGGCGACGTATTCGTAGCCATCAGCGGTGAGGCGGTGGACGGCCACCGCTTTATCCCCATGGCCGCTGAAAAGGGCGCGGCCTGCGTAGTGTGTGAGCGTGTCCCGGAGGGGGATATCCCCTATGTGCAGGTGGAAATCTCCCGCAAGGCATTGGCCCTGATGGGCGGCAACTGGTTCGACCATCCCGCCAGAGAAATGACCATGATCGGCGTCACCGGCACCAGCGGCAAGACCACCTCCACCTATCTCATCAAGAGTATTCTAGAGCAGAAGGCCGGAGCCAAGGTGGGTCTGGTGGGCACCATCCAGAACATGATCGGCGATCAGGCGCTGCACACCGAGCGCACCACGCCGGAATCCTTTGAGCTGCACCGCCTGTTCCGCCAGATGTCCGACGCGGGCTGCACCCATGTGGTGATGGAGGTCTCCTCCCACGCGCTGGTGCTGGATCGGGTGTACGGCATCCGGTTCGCCGTGGGCATCTTCACCAACCTCAGTCAGGATCATCTGGATTTCCACCATACCATGGAGGCCTACTGCGACGCCAAGGCCATCCTCTTCGACCGCTGCGACGTGGCCATCTACAACGCCGACGATCCGTGGCATGAGCGGATGCTGGCCCACTGCCCCTGCCGCACCTTCAGTTACAGCGCCAAGGGCGAGGCCGACCTCTCCGCCAAGAACATCCAGCTCCATGCCGGCAGCGTGGACTACGACGCCGAGGCGGACACCGAGTGGGCACACGTCCATGTGGGCATCCCCGCCATCTTCACCGTGTATAACACGCTGGACGCCATCTTCGCCTGCTGGAACCTGGGCGTACCTATTGAGGACTGTGCCGACGCGCTGGCGAAGAATCACGGCGTGAAGGGCCGCATGGAGATCATTCCCACCCCCGGCAAGAGCTTCACCATCCTCAACGACTATGCCCACAAGCCCGACGCGCTGGAAAACGTGCTGACATCGGTGCGCGGCTTTGCCAAGGGCCGCACCGTGGTGGTATTCGGCTGCGGCGGCGACCGCGACCGCACCAAGCGTCCCGTCATGGGCGAGATCGCGGCGCGGCTGGCGGACTTCAGCGTGGTCACCTCCGACAATCCCCGGACGGAGGAGCCTATGGCCATCATCAACGACATTCTGGAGGGCATGAAGGGCTGCACCGCCTACGCCGTGGAGCCGGATCGTGTCAAGGCCATCCACTACGCCATGGATCACGCCCAGCCCGGCGATGTGATCGTGCTGGCCGGTAAGGGTCACGAGGACTATCAGGAGATCAACCATCAGCACTTCCCCATGGATGAGCGGATCATTGTGGCCCAGCACCTGAAGGAAATGTAAACCAGAGAAAACGCCTTTCCGAAAGGCGAAAGAAAGAGAGTCGTTCACATGGAAATTATTCTGGCTGCCATTGTCAGCTTTGTTGTCACCGCCGTGGTGGGTAAGCTTCTCATTCCGGCCCTCGTCCGCCTGAAGGCGGGCCAGAGCATTAAGGAGATCGGCCCCAAGTGGCATATGTCCAAGCAGGGCACGCCCACCATGGGCGGGCTGATGTTCATTATCGGCATCGGCGTGGCCATCGTGATCTGCGGCTGGGCCGGTATGCTGGCAGGCAGCTTCCAGCACCTGTATGTGTATCTGTTCGCGCTGGTATTCGGCGGCATCGGCTATATCGACGACTATCAGAAGGTGAAGCACCATCAGAACACCGGCCTGACCGCGCCCCAGAAGTTCCTGCTGCAATTGGCGGCGGCCATCGCTTTCCTGTGCCTGATGCGGTACGAGGGAATGTTAAGTCCCAACCTGTATGTACCCTTTTTCAACACCTATATCGTGTTAAACTGGGGTGTCTATCTGGTGTTTGCCGCCTTTGTCATCGTGGGCACCGTCAACGCCGTCAACATCACCGACGGCATCGACGGCCTTTCCAGCAGCGTAACGCTGCCGGTGGCGGCTTTCTTCGCGTGGGAGGGCTGCGGCTATATGCCCCAGTATCTGGTGTTGGCGGCCATCCCCGTGTATTACACCCAGCTGAGCATTTTCAGCGCCGCCCTGTTCGGCGGTCTGGTGGGCTTTCTGCTGTATAACCACTACCCCGCCAAGGTGTTCATGGGCGACACCGGCTCCCTGTTTCTGGGCGGCGCGGTGGCGGCGCTGGCCTTCGCCTACGACATGCCGCTGGTGCTGATTCTGGTGGGCTTCGTCTACATCTGTGAGACGCTGTCCGACATCATTCAGGTAGGCTATTTCAAGCTGACCCACGGCAAGCGGATCTTCAAAATGGCCCCGCTGCACCATCATTTCGAGATGTGCGGCTGGAGCGAGAAGAAGGTGGTGGCGGTATTCGCTACCGTGAGCCTGATCTTCTGCCTGCTGGCCGTCGTGGCGGTGAATGGACGGTTTTTGGCCATGTAAAAGATACTGGCGAAAAGTCTGACGACTTTTCTGCCAAATAAGTTTACGGCCGACTGCGCAGTGGAGCGAAGCGGAACAAGTGCCCTTGGGGTACGCGCGTCCTTCGGACACACTGGCGGCCGAGAAGAATTTTTCTGACGCACATGTCGTCAGAAAAATGATTTAACTTTTTCGCGGCGTCCGCGCCGCGAACTCTGCGAGGCTTTTTACTCATTACAGAAAGGAGGAACGTCTTATGCCGCAGCATCCCCAGCAGCCCCCTGTAAGACACGCGGAAAAAATGCGCCGCAAGGCCGTGGAGCGCAAGCATCTGCTGGCCGCCAAGGGCGGGCGTATGGATGTTCCCTTTCTGCTGCTGACGCTGCTGCTGACGGCCATCGGCCTTGTGATGCTGTTCTCCGCCAGCTTTCCCTCCGCCTATTACGAAAACGGGAACCCCGCCTATTACTTCAAGCGGCAGGCGATCTTCGCCGCGCTGGGCCTCTCCGCCATGTTCGTGGTGGCAAAGGTCAACTATCAGCGCTGGCGCGGCGCGGCCCGGATGCTGCTGATCTTTTCCATTTTCCTGCTGATCCTGGTCATCATCCCCCATGTGGGCATCACCAACAATAACGCCACCCGCTGGCTGGGCAAGGAGGGCGTGTTCACCTTCCAGCCGTCGGAGATCGCCAAGCTGGCGGTCATCGTCTACTTTGCCGACAGCATCTCCAAAAAACGCGAGAAAATGCTGCAATGGCGGGAGGGCATCCTGCCCTACGCCATCATTCTGGGCGTGATCTCCATTCTGATGCTGCTGGAGCCCCACCTGTCCGGTACCATCCTGATCGTGGCCACCGGCGCTATCATGATGGCGGTGGGCGGCATGCAGGGCTGGCTGATCGGCGTGGGCGTCGGCGGCGTGGCCGCCGTGGCGGTGCTGTTCGTCAAACTGGTAGAGGGCGGCGTGATTTCCTACGGCAGCGACCGTATTGCCATGTGGCACGATCCGTGGCTGGACATGAGCGACAAAGGCTATCAGATGGTGCAGAGCCTGATCGCCATCGGCTCCGGCGGACTGCTGGGGCTGGGCCTTGGCAAGGGCCGCCAGAAATTCCTGTACCTGCCGGAGGAGCACAACGACTTCATCTTCGCCGTGGTGTGCGAGGAACTGGGCCTGATTGGCGCATGCGTCATCATGCTGATCTTCTCCATGCTGCTGCTGCGTGGCTTCTGGATCGCCCTCCACGCCCGCGACCGGTTCGGCACGCTGCTGGTGGTGGGTGTTATGACCCATCTGGGCCTGCAGGTGTTTCTCAACATCGCCGTGGTGTCAGGCCTCGTCCCGGCCACCGGTATCTCCCTGCCCTTCTTCAGCTACGGCGGCACGGCGCTTGCCTTGCAGCTGGTAGAAATGGGTATCGTATTGAGCGTTTCCCGGCAGATCCCCGCGCCGCGAAACGGATAGAAGGAGCTTACTTACTATGAATGTGATCTTTACCTGCGGCGGCACCGCCGGACATGTGAATCCGGCACTGGCGCTGGCGCGGTATATGCAGGAGAAAGACCCCGCCACGAAGGTACTGTTCGTAGGCACTCCCAACGGCATGGAGCGGGGTCTTGTGGAGAAGGCAGGCTACGACTTCTCCGCCGTTGAAGTCAGCAATTTCCGCCGCTCTCTGTCTCCGGAGGGGCTGCGCCACAACTTCAAGACCGCCAGAACGCTGGTGACCTCCCGCCGGGAGGCCAACGCCATCATTGCCCGCTTCAAGCCCGATCTGGTGGTGGGCACCGGCGGCTATGCCAGCTATCCGGCCGTCAAGGCCGCCGCCCGGCACCGTATCCCCACCGCCGTACATGAATCCAACATGATCCCCGGCCTGACCACCAAGCTGCTGGAGGACTGTGTGGACTGCGTGATGGTGGGCTTTGAGGACTGCCGCCGCCACTACAAGCACCCCGACAAGGTGGTGGTCACCGGCACGCCGGTACGGGGCGATTTCTTTGATCTGACGAAAGAGCAGGCCCGCCAGAAGCTGGGCTATGCTAACGATAAGCCGCTGGTGGCCTCCTTCTGGGGCAGTCTGGGCGCGGCGACCATGAACGCACGGATGCTGGACTTCTTTGAGCAGGAGCGGCAGGCCGGTTTCCCCTTCCATCACATCCACGCCGCCGGAAAGAGCGATTGGCCCCATATCTCCGACGAGCTGGAAAAGCGCGGACTCAGCAGCCCCATGCTGGACGTGCGGCAGTACATCTATGATATGGCGGTGGTGATGGCCGCCGCTGATCTGGTCATCAGCCGGGCCGGCGCCAGCACCCTCAGCGAGGTAACGGCGCTGGGCATGCCCGCCATTCTGGTGCCCTCCCCCTATGTGGTGGCCAACCATCAGGAGAAGAACGCCCGGATGCTGGAGAGCCACGGCGGCGCCGTGGTGCTGACGGAGGATCAGGCCACCGGTCAGGCGCTGTTTGACGAGACCTCCGCCATCCTCAGCGACAGCGGCAAGCGCCAGACCATGGCCGCCGGTATGCGGGAACTGGGCATCCCCGACGCTACCGAACGTATTTACAACACCCTCATGTCCCTGCTGTAACAGGGCAAGCTCCGCCCGGCATAAGATGGGTAAAACCATCTGAAAGGCGGAGCGATATGGCATATCTGACGATCGAGGGCGGCCGCCCTCTCCATGGCCGGATACCGGTGCAGTGCGCCAAGAACAGTGTACTTCCGGTGCTGGCCGCCACCGTACTGGCGGGGGACACCTGCCGCCTTGTGGCCTGTCCCCACCTCAATGACGTGGAGACCGCTGCGGAAATCCTGCGGCATCTGGGCTGTCAGGCCCAATGGGACGGCGACGATCTGCTGGTGGATACCACTCACATCACCCGCTGGGACATTCCCGAAGCGCTGATGCGCCGGATGCGCTCGTCCGTCATTTTTCTGGGCGCGATCCTCAGCCGCTGCGGTCAGGCGGAGCTGTCCTATCCCGGTGGCTGTGAGCTTGGCCCCCGGCCCATCGACCTGCACCTGACCGCCCTGCGAACGCTGGGCGCGGACATCACCGAGCTGGGCGGAAGCCTTCTGTGCCGGGCCGCGCATTTGCAGGGCGCGGACATCGTACTGACGCTGCCCAGCGTGGGCGCTACGGAAAACGCCATTCTGACTGCCTGCGGCGCGGAGGGCATCACCGTGATCTCCAACGCGGCACGGGAGCCGGAGATCGTGGATCTTCAGGATTTCCTGCAAAAGCTGGGCGTCGCCATCCACGGCGCGGGCACCTCATCCATCACCGTGCAGGGTGGCGGAACGCTGCATGGCTGCACCCACCGCTGCATCGGCGACCGCATCGTGGCCGCTACATACCTGTGCGCGGCGGCGGCCTCCGGCGGAGAGATCACGTTGGAGGGCATCAACTACCGGCATCTTGCCACCGTTACCACAGCGCTGCATCAGGCGGGCTGCCGCCTGCAATGCGAAAACGACACAATTACTCTGGAAAGCGACGGACGCCTGCGGGCCGTTGCCCCGGTACGCACCTCCCCCTATCCCGGCTTCCCCACCGACGCGCAGGCCCTGTTGATGGCGGCGCTGCTGCGCAGTGAGGGTGCCACCATGTTCGTGGAGAACATGTTCGAGAGCCGCTACCGCCATGTGCCGGAGCTGCTGCGGATGGGCGCGGATATCCGGCTGGAGGGCCGGGTGGCCGTGGTCTGCGGCGTTCCGGAGCTGCATGCCGCCGCGGTACGCTCCACCGACCTTCGGGGCGGCGCGGCGCTGGCGGTGGCCGCATTACAAGCACAGGGCACCACACAAATACACGACATTCACCACATCCAACGGGGCTATGAGGATCTGGCCGGCGACTTGCGGTCGCTGGGCGCGGAGATCGCCGCCGTGGAGGGTTCAGAGATATAGAAAGGGTACGCTTATGGCCAAACGAAGCAGATACAACCGCAGACGGCGCCAGGGACGGTTCTCGTTTCTGTATAAGATACTGGTCTTTGTGGCCATCTGCGGCGCAATCGCCGTGGCGCTGGCGCTGTTCTTCAAGGTGGATAAGGTCACCGTCACCGGCAACAGCCGGTACAGCGCCGATAAGATCGTGGAGGCCGCCGGGATACAGACTGGCGACAACATGTTCTTCCTGAACAAATACCACGCCTCCGAGCGGATCACCGCCGCGCTGCCCTATATCGAGACCGTGCGGATCAGCCGCCAGCTGCCTGACACGCTGGTGGTGACCGTGACGGAATGTACCGCGCCTGCCGCCGTGCAGCAGGATGGCAAGTTGTGGCTGCTGTCCGGTGACGGCAAGATCGTGGACTGCAAGGCCGCCACCGACACCGGAAAATATGCCGTGGTGAAGGGCCTGTCCCTGCTGGAGCCGCAGGTGGGCACCGCCATCCAAGTGCCGGAGGAGGAACAGTCCTCCGCCCAGCTGCTGCTGACGATGCTGGGCCTGCTGCGGGACAAGAGCATGCTGGCGGATGTGCAGTCCATCGACCTGAGCGACAGCTCTTCCGTGGTGCTGCGGTATCTGGACCGGTTCGATGTGACCTTCCGCTGGGACGCGGACTTTGATTACAAGCTGGATTACCTGCGGGCGGTGGTGGATCGCCTCGAGGACAATGAGAAGGGCGTCATTGATATGACGCAGGAGGGAAAGGCCAGCTTTATCCCCGGATAAGCCACGGCGGACGAACTTTTTGTCAGCCGTGATGAACTTTTTTGGAAAATCGGCCGTTTGCACTTGACCTGCGGACGGATACGCAATATAATACAATATATAGTATTTGAATTTGGACGATTTGTCGTTTTTATACCATTTCTGCCGGAGGAAACGAACATGGCTTTTGGACTTGAAACAGGCGTGGAAAATGTAGTCAATATCAAGGTGGTCGGCGTCGGCGGCGGCGGCAACAATGTGGTCAACCGCATGGTGCACAGCGGCGCGCAGGGCGTGGATTTCATCGCTGTCAACACGGACAAGCAGGCGCTAAACGCATCCAGCGCAAACTATAAGCTGCAGATCGGCGAAAAGCTGACCGGCGGCAAGGGCGCAGGCTCCAACCCCGACATCGGCCGCAAGGCCGCTGAGGAGAGCCGCAACCAGATCAGCAAGGCGCTGGAGGAGACCGACATGGTGTTCGTCACCGCCGGTATGGGCGGCGGCACCGGCACCGGCGCGGCTCCCGTGGTGGCCGAGATCGCCCATGAGCTGGGCATTCTGACGGTGGGCGTGGTCACCAAGCCCTTTGGCTTTGAGGGCCGCCGCCGCGCCCAGCAGGCTGAAGCAGGCATCGCTGAACTGAAGGAAAAGGTCGACTCCCTAGTCATCATCCCCAACGAGCGGCTGAAATACGCCACCGATCAGAAGATCACCTTCGCCAACGCCTTTGAGATCGCCGACGATGTGCTGCGTCAGGCGGTACAGTCCATTTCCGACCTGATCCGCGACACCGGCTTCATCAATCTGGACTTCGCCGACGTGACCGCCATCATGAAGGATGCCGGCATGGCGCACATGGGCGTGGGTCGGGCCGCCGGCAAGGGCAAGGCCGAGGAGGCCGCCCGCATGGCCATTTCCAGCCCGCTGCTGGAGACCTCTATCGACGGCGCACGGGGCGTGCTGATCAACATTACCGGCTCCACCGACATCGGTCTGGAGGAGGTCGAGCAGGCCGCCACGCTGGTACAGAACGCCGTACATCCCGATGCACTGACCATCTTCGGCGCCACCTTTGACGATACGCTGGATGACGAGATCCGCGTTACGGTCATTGCTACCGGCTTTGCTGACGCGCCGGAAAAGCCCGTTGAAAAGGCGGAGGAACCCCCGAAGCAGGATGACCCGCAGCCGATCAAGCTGGATCCCCTGCCTGTCGAGGGTGAAAAGGCCAGCGAAGAGATAGACAAGTCCTTTGATGATATTTTGAAGATCTTCCGCAAGGACAACAATTTCTAAGCTGTTACGCAAAAGGCCGTTTACCCGCAGGTAAACGGCCTTTCTTTCTACGATCAAGGAGGAAACGATATGAAGCCCAACGAACTGCTCAGCGTTCTGCACACCGCAGAGCGCCTGAAGGACACCACCCGCCACTGCTACACCAGTCAGGGCCGCCACGAGAGCGTGGCGGAGCACAGCTGGCGCGTCACGCTGATGGCCTATCTGATGCGGGACGAGTTCCCCCAGCTGGACATGAACAAGGTCATGGAAATGTGCCTGATCCACGATCTGGGCGAGTGCTTTACCGGCGACATCCCCTCCTTTGAAAAGACCGCGGCGGACACCGCCAGGGAGGACGGTCTGCTGGCGCAGTGGGTGGCCTCCCTGCCCCAGCCCTACTGCGACGATATGGCGGCGCTGTACGCCGAAATGGACGCGCTGGAAACGCCGGAGGCCAAGCTCTATAAGGCGCTGGACAAGCTGGAGGCGGTGATCTCCCACAACGAATCGCCGCTGGACACATGGCTGCCGCTGGAATATGAACTGAACATGACCTACGCCAACGACAACGTGAAATTCTCCCCGTATCTGACGGAGCTGCGGCAGGCCGTCCGGCGGGAAACGGAGGAAAAAGTGGCAAAAGACGAATAATTTCTATACAAGCAGTTATCTTCGCCAGAAATTATACAAATTGGAAAGAGACGTCGCTGGCCAAGCGACGTCTCTTTTTATTATTAAATAATCATTTACCGTCTATTCTACCGAATCTTCAGCACGGCGGACACCGCCAGATCCAGCACCTTCTCCACCTCGGCCATAACGGCGGGCGTTCCGCTCTGCCGATGCTGCTGCAAGATCAGAAACAGTGGACCGAACAGCATGGCATTGATGTAGGCGACGTTGTCGGTTTTCATCAGGCGGCGGGCAATGGTCTCCTGATAAATCGCCATCAGCGGCGGCGAGGGCAGGCAGTTCTCCCGCAGCACCTCCGGCGTGACGAACTCCGGCGCATTCAGCACCGATAGGAAGAAATGCGCCTCCTGCGGGTGAGCCAGAAACGTCTGAGCCAGCTGGCGCAGACCGAAAAACAGCTTCTCACCGGGGGTGCGGCCCATGTCGATGGCCTGCTGCAAGCCCTCCTGCAAGCCGAGCCACACCTGCGCATAGATGCACGAGAGCATGTCTGTCTTGTCCTTATAGTACACATAGGGCGTTCCGGTGCTGATACCGGCCCGCTTCGCCAGTTTGTCAAAGGATAGCGCGGCAAGCCCCTCCTCCATGGTGATCTGGAGGACGGTCTGCACCACTCTATCCCGCTTTTCTGTATCTATCGTTCTCATATATTTGATAATAAACGTTTATTCACTTATTGTCAAGTCCCATTTCGCCAAAATTTTCATAGAAAACCGCAGGGTCTCCCCTGCGGTTTTTCGTCTCATCTATGGTCATCCGGCGCTGTCGGCTCCCGGCAGCGGGACAAGCTCGTTCAGCAGCGCCGTCAGCCACGGGCCGCAATCCTCGTTCGACACCTCCGCAGGCCACTCCGTCAGGCCCAGCGCCTCCAGCAGCGGCAGCGACCCGGGGCTCTCGTAATCATTATAGCGGTAGTAGTAGAAGGGCGGCAGGAAGATACGGGGCGTATCCGGGTCTACCAGCACCGACACCTGACTGCCGTCGCTGCGGGTCATGCGCAGCTGCACCCGCTCCATGGGCGTTTTGGCCGCGAAGGTATCCTGCATCCCGTTTTGCAGCAGGTTCTGCAGCTGCCGCAGATGGTCACTGTCGGTCACGGTATGGAGTACCCGATCGTTGTAGATCAGCTCCGCCTTGGTCAGGTCGGAGAAGGCGCCCCGGCCATTGATGGTCTGCCAGCCGGTCAGCTGCGCGATCAGGCCCAGCAGCTCCTGCACCTCAGCGTCGGCCTGCACCATATTGCCTTCCGCGCTGAGGCCCCACACACCGCCGTCGCCCCGGTACACGCCATAAGAGCCGCCATCGTAAAGGCGTACAAACACCTCGGCCCGCTCCGCCGTCCAGGAATGATCCGCGCTGCCCCAGCCGTTGGTAAACTGCGGCGGCTCGAAGCCGCCCAGCTTCACGTTCTCCTCCACCCGCTGCGCAATGCGGCCCGCCAGCTCATCGGAGATTTCCATATAGAACACCGTGCCGCCGCCATTGACCGTCATATAGGGATAGGTCATGGCGTTTTGATCTGCGGACCAGCGAAGCTCCGCAGGCCGGGGCAGGATATCCTCCTCGCCCCAAGGGATGGCCTTCTGCTGGTCATAGGTCAGCGTGCTCCACACCCGCAGATACGCCTCCGGATCGCGCCGGTACGCCTGCTCCAGCACATAGCTGTAGCCCGAGGAGTAAGCGCCGTCCAGTCCATCTGTGTTCAGCATCAGGACGCGGTACTGTTCATCCGTCAGGGCATGGCTGTTCACATAGTCCTTCAGCATACCCATCAGCGTAAAGAACGGCATCTGGTCGCCGCCGTCAACCTCCTGTGCACCGTAAATATCGCCACGGAAGTCGCCGTTGACGAACCGGGTAAAGAAAGTCTCCGCATCCGGTACCAGCTCTTTAGAGCGGGAGATGCCCTTTTTGATCCGCCACGCCCAGCCGCTCAGGGCCTCCACCATCTCCCTGCCGGTCATATCGCCGGAATAGGCAAACGCTCCATATTCCTGCCGCACCCACAGCATGGTATAGTCGGCGGAGGAATCAATATACAGCGCGTCGCCGTAGAGACCGTGAAGGACGATATAGGGACTTTGCAGCTCCGGCGCCGCTGTATCCTCGACGGGATGCATGACCCATTTGTTATTCTTGATAAAGCTGTCAAAATCCTGCGTCACGCTGCCGGGATCATCGATCCCCTTGATCTCCACATCCACCGGCCAATTCATAACGGGCAGCATGATCTCCTGCCCGTTGTCGGTATCATGCCCCAATATCTCCTCCGGCGACGTAAAGTCGCTCTTTATGAACTCCGCCCGCAGCACGATGGCGTAGTCCAGCTGCTCCAGCAGCTCCGGCTGACGCTCCAGCGTCCGGCAATCCAGTGAGGGGATGCCCTTGCCGTAGTCGCAGGCCAGCACCGCCAGCACCATCTGATCGCCCGCCTGCACCGAACGCCGCGTACCCTCATCACAGGTGACGAACCGCATCTCCTGCGGCGGGCCGTACAGCTCATGGCCGATGCTCTCCCCGGCCCCGCTGTCCGTCTCCAGAATCGTGGTGATGCCCGCCATCTGCTCCTGCTCCTCCATCCGGATGGTCAGGCTGCTGTCATAGCGGGTGGCCGTCAGCTGCCGCGTGCTGATGCACTGTCCGCTGTCCCACCAGTCGTTGTAGATCACCATATCCAGCGCCGCGTCGTCCAGCGAGAGGGAGATCTCCGTCTGCCGCCGGTCGGCGTCCTGCGGCCCGTAGGTCACCTGACCTCTGACACCCATGGGATCGGTCAGGAAGCAGACCGCCACAACGATGCAGGCCAGCACCGCTGCCAGCACGATCCAGAAGCCGGGCTTTTTATAGTGCAGCACTGCCGTGATGCGGGACTTGACCCCCACCTCGCCGAAGGCCACCGGGCAGGCCAACACCATCCGCCGTCCCTGACTGCACGTCAGCAGCGCCATGGAATAGGCCTTCTTGTCCTCGACGCCCATACTGCGCACCACCCGCTCATCGCAGGCGGTCTCGATATCCCGGCAGAACAGCCAGTAGGCCACCCACACCAGCGGATTGAACCAGTGTACCGCCAGCAGCAGATAGCCCAGCGGCTTCCAGATATGGTCGCTGCGGCGCAGATGAGCATGCTCATGGGCCAGCACATAGTCCATCTGTCTCTCGTCCATGCCGCTGGGCAGATAGATGCGGGGCCGCAGGATGCCCAGCAGGAAGGGCGATGTCACCGCGTCACACAGCCAGATATTCTCCCGCAAACGCATGCCCTCCCGCACACGGTACCGCAGCCGCAGGGTGCTGGCAAGGCCGTACAGCAACAGCGCGCCGCCCACCGCCAGCCAGATCATCACATAGGGCGGCATATACCGCGTGACGGTATGGAACGTATCCGCCGCCGTGTCCTGCTGCACCGGCGTGATCCCTGCCGGGCGGATGGTCTCCACATCCAGCTGGATAGAGGGCTTGTCGCCGCCGGTGTGAACATATTGGAAATACGTCACGCCGCCGGAATCCTGCACGGCGGCCGGAGCGGCCACCTGATAGGCCGACACCGGCGACTGCAGGCTGACGGGGCAGACCAGCCGCACCGCCACCAGCGCCCACAGCAGACAGGTGATCCACCGGGGCGCCTTTTTCAGCAGCAGCCGCAGCACCAGCACCGCCAGAATCAGCCATCCGGCGGCCACGCTCATGTTGGCCAGCTTCACAAAGACCTCGTTCATACTCAGCCCTCCCCTGCTTCGTCGATCATCCGACGCAGCTCGTCCCGTTCCTCCTCCGTCAGCTTCCGGCCCTGCGTAAAGGCCGCGATAAACGCCGGCAGCGACCCGTCAAAGCTGTCCGCCACATACTGTTGGCTCTGGCGGGCGTAAAAGTCCTCCCGGCTCATTTTCACCGTCACAAGGCCGCCGTCGTTCTGAAACAGCCCCTTGTCACACAGCCGCCGCAGCACCGTGTGTACGGTGGTGCGTTTCCAGCCCAGCTCCGCCTCGCCCAGCTTCACCAGCTGAGAGGACGTGACCGGCGCGGTGCGCCAGATGATGTCGGCAAATTTCGATTCCACCACGCCCAGCTGCAATTCTGCCATCCTGCATCCCTCCTTCATGCGACTACAACATGTAGTCTTTATAGATAGACTACATGTTGTAGTCGCACTTGTCAAGAGAAAAAGCGATCTCTTTTTCAGAAATCGCTTTTTCGTCACACTACGTCTCCAGAATTGCTCACCGGCTCATGTCCACCCAGATGGCAGGGCGGACATATTCGCCCTCATAGGCGCGCTCCCTCGCCTGTACCGCCGCCGGAGTGTACACCATCAGGGTGGTCGCGACCGTCGGTGGTGCGCAGCCACCAGTCCGCCGCACCGGGGGCAGTGGCGTTCCCGGCCCACGGGTTGGCCGACAGGGCATAGCCGGTATATTCGGCGGCGGTGGCCGCCTCGTTGGCAAAGTAGGCATATACCTCCGTATTACTCAGCAGGAACACCCGATCCTCGGTGGTGATGGGGCCATCGCTGCGGCGGAGATTTCCGGGTGAGGTGATGACCGTGGTGGTCAGCAGCCGCTGCTGTTCATCAGCGCTGAAAGCGCTGTTATGGAAGGTCGAGTTAAGCCACTGGCGCAGGGTGCTGCTCTCCCATGTAAAGTGCTCCGTCACCGGCTCATAGAGGGGCATGAAGGACTGATAATCCAGCGCGTACTTGCTGATCAGCAGCGCCTTGTCACCGTCACGATCCAGCACCAGCCATTCGATGGGTTCCTTGCCGTTGCCGGTGTCGCCGTCCTGCTCATAGCTGCCGAAGGTATAGGTCTCCTGATCCGCCTGACCCAGATAGCGGCCGTCGCCCTCCAGCCAGCTGCGGAAGCCGGTGTCCAGAATGTTGTAGAAGTACTCCGTCCCGGCGGTACGAATCACAGCGCTGCTGGCACTGAAATTCAAATTATTCCGCTCAAATACTTCTTCGTAGAAATACAGCGTACTGTCGCCTATCGTCAGCCAGGCCACCGGCTGATAATCCGATCCGTCGAACATCTCCGCCATTGTGGTCACATCCTCCACCGGCTGCCAGCTCGGCGACCGCAGGAAGCGGGACAGTACCGGGGCTGGGATATCGTCGTCCGGATACGCTACGTCGCCCTCCAACCACATCATGTCGAAGGTATCCATTTCGTCCGCCTGTCTGGCCAGCTTCAGCAGCAGTTGGTCGGTCTGCACCAGCGCCTTCTCTACCTCGTCAAGGTGCATCTCTCCCATGCCGTACCAGCGGATGTCATTACCGGCAGTGATCTTGACGCCATCCGAAGGCGCATCGGCGTAGAAGCGGAGGGCGATACCATTGTCCACCTGCACCATCAGGTAATAGTCGTCATCCGAGCCGTCGTCCGGCTTGTCCTCCGACTGGAACGTCCAGTCGGCGTTTGACAGCAGCTCGCCCAGCGCCCGTCCGGACACGGTCGTGACGGTGCCGTCAAACTGCGTCACGGTCACGTCGTCCATCTGATAGGCCAGCGTCGCCACATTCCGGTAGTTTGTAAAAGACAGGTCGGGCTCTTCGTTCGCCGCCCCCTTGGGGTCGGTCAGGAAGCACACCGCCACCGCGGCGCATATGACCACTGCCGCCAGCACCGCCCAGAAGGCGGGCTTTTTCCCTTGCAGCACGGCCTTTATGCGGGTCTTGACGCTCACCTCGCCGAAGGCCAGCGGGCAGGCGGCCACCCAGCGGCGGCCCCGGCTGCAATCCAGCAACGCCTGCGAGTAAACGGCCCGTTCCTCCGCCGCCATGTCCCGCAACACCCGCTCGTCGCAGGCCAGCTCCATGTCCCTGCAGAACAGGATATACGCCGCCCACATCAGCGGATCATACCAATATACCGCCAGCAGCACGAAGCCCAGCGGTTTCCACACATGGTCCCACCGCCGCAGGTGGGCTCTCTCGTGCCGCAGCACGCAGTCCCGCGCCGCTTCGTCCATGCCGGAGGTCAGGTAAATGCGAGGCCGGAACACGCCCAGAATGAAGGGCGACTTGATATTGTCGCACAGGTACACATTGCCCTCCAGCGGGATCGATGCCGCCACATCCTCCCGCAGGCTCACATAGCCCGCCAGCGCCGCCATCACCATGATATAGATGCCGATCGCCCACACGAAGGACGGGAGATCCATGTCAATAAAACGGGATGTCGCCGGAGCCTGCGCCGCCGTATCCACGGAAGTCTCCGGCGCGGAATCATCCACCGTGCTTGGCGTGACTGTGGAAGTCGATACGCCGGGCAGCAGTGTGGCGGGCCGGTAGCGGACGTCGCCGCAGAAGCCCGTATCCTCAAAATACGTTACCTGCCCGTTGGCGTTAACGGCATCGCCCGCCAGCCGGTAGACCGACAGGTCGGAGTGCAGCATCACAGGGCACACCAGCCGTATCGCCACCAGCGCCCACATGGCGCACAGCACCCACTTGGGCGCGATCTTCTTCAACAATGGCCGCAGCAGCAAAATCGCCGCGATCAGCCAACTGGCGGATACCGCCAGATTCAATGTGCCGACAAATAATTCACGCAAGGTATCCACGCTCAGCCCTCCTTAATCCCTCTGGCCCTGCGGCCCAATGATGGAAAAATCAATGATATAGCCCTCTGCCGCCGGATCGTTCAGCAGGATCGGCGTCAGCTCGCCGGTTTCGGTGTGGTAGGCGTACAGCCCGCCCGTCTCCGAGGTTTTCTCGCCCATGATCAGATACCATGTCCTTCCGCCGTCCACGGTCCGGTAGCCGTGCTCCCGCACCTTCTTCGCCGGAAAGGGCGGCTCTGTCGGTTCAAAGGACGCGCTGCCGTCGCCCGCGAAGGTCAGGCGGTAGAAATGCCGCTCCGTGACCAGCACGCCCTTCTCCTCGTCAAAGCGGTCGTCCGTGCGCTCCACCAGCAGTTCATTGTCCGACAGCTGCACCGCGTCGTCAATAAAGCTGCCCAGCAGCAGACTGACGGCGTATATCCGGTTCGGGCTTTGACCAGATCGTCATTCATCAGTGCAACATAGGTGTTGATCTCGCTTTCAAAGCGGTGATACGCTTCGGAATACCGCTCTGCCTCCACCTGATAGATGTTGATGAACGCCCCGGTCTGATAGTTGTAGTTCAGCGGACTGCTGCCGCTGGTATAAAGGGTCGGTTCCTCCCCGTTGACCTCCGCCGCATCGGTGAAGGTACGGCTTTTCAGGTCGAACCGCGCCGGCAGGATGGGATGCTCCGCCGTCACCGCCATGACCAGCAGCGTGTCCGGATCGACGAGGGTGATCTCGTTATAGGAGACATGCTCTGTCTCAAGGAGCGTCTCCTCCCCCGTGGCGATATCATAGGCACACAGGCTGTCGTTGGAGGTCAGCACCCCCGGTTCCGCCCTTCCGGAATAGTAGACGATGCCGTCAGCCCTTGATACCACACCGCTGGCATACCGTGCGTCAAAGGGAATGACCGCTTCTTCGGTCAGCTGCCGCGTCTCAAGATCATAGGTGTAAAACACCATGTCCCGGCCGGAAGCATTTTCTGTATTATTGCAGCCGTATGTGATGGACAGATACGGCCCGTCGCCTGTCGGCTCCGTTTTGTGTTCCTCCTGCGGCGCTGTGCCGCAGCCGCTCAGCAGCGCCAGCAAAAGCGCCGCAATGACGATCCGCTTTCCCCTGTGCTTCATCTTTCCTCTCCCATCGCCCTGACAGGCTCGCGCTCCTGTTTCTCAGCCCTTCCGGAACGTGTCGATCATCTGCTGGATCTCCTCCACCTCCGCCGCCGACAGCTTCTTGCGGGAGGTGAAGGCCGTGATGAAGGCGGGCAGCGACCCGTCGAAGCTCTCCTCCACGAACTGCTCCGACCGGGCGGCGTAAAATTCCTCCTGCGTCATCACCACAGACACCAGACCGTCCTCATTTTTGAAAAGGCCCTTTTCGCACAGCTTCCGCAGCACCGTGTAGGTGGTGGGCTTCTTCCAGTTCAGCTCCTTCTGGCAGATCTTCACCAGCTCGCCGGAAGGCAGCGGTGCGTAATGCCACACCAGCTCCGCGAACCGCAGCTGCACCTCGCCCAGCTCCAACATTTCCATATCGCGTTCTCCTTTCCAGTTTATCCATAATAAACCGATTCGTTGTTTTGAGTTTATCATGCGTAAACCAACATGTCAAGAGGTATTTTGCGCAAAATAAAATATCCTGCCCTCCGGTGCTCCGAAAGGCAGGATATTCGATTTATTTGGCATACAGCAGCCCGATCATCCAGTTCAGCAACCGGCCGGGCAGGATACGCACCAGAAACACGAAAAACTTGTAGCTGGCGCCGATGGTGTAGATGGGCTTGACGCTGCCCTTGGCGGCCACATTGGCGATGAACCGTCCCGCTTTCGCCGGGTCCATGCCGGTCTGCTCGTCGTGCTCCATCCGCTGGACGGAGCGGCCGATGCGGCCCTGATACACGTCGTCGCCGTCGATGACCTTTTCCCGGGCGGCGGTGAAGCCGGTCTTGATATCACCGGGCTGCACGGCGCACACACTGACGCCGAAGGGCCGCAGCTCATTGGCCAGCGCCATGGTATAGTCGTTGACCGCGGCCTTACCGGCGCTGTAAAACGCCTGAAACGGGATCGGCACTGGCGCGGCCACGCTGCTGAGGTTGATGATCCGGCCGCTGCCCTGCTGCCGCATGATAGGCACCACGCAGCGGTTCATCCGCACCATGCCGAAGAAATTGGCGTCAAACAGGCGCTGGGCTTCCTCGGTGGTGGTAAATTCGATGGCACCGGAAATGCCGAAGCCCGCATTGTTGACCACCAAATCGATGCGCCCTTCCGCCGCCATCACCTGCTGCACAGCGGAGCGCAGCGTCTCCTCCTTGGTGATGTCCGCCACGATGTGGCGCACATCCGCCATGCCCTCGGCGCGGCGGCTCAGCTCATAGACGGTATAGCCGTCCGCCTGTAAGGCCAGCGCCGTAGCGCGGCCGATACCGGAGGTTCCTCCGGTGACGATGACGACTTTTTTACTCATGGCGCTTCACCATCACATCCGAAATGATATCCATGGCCTCGTCCAGCAGCGCCTCGGTGTGGGTGGCCATGTAGCTGGTGCGCAGCAGGGCCTCGCCCTCCGGCGTGGCAGGCGGCAGCGTGGGGTTCACATACACGCCCCGGTCGTAGATCTCCGCCGCCGCTTCCAGCGTCCAGTAGGTCTCATAGGTATACAGGGGGATGATAGGCGTAGGCGCTTCCAGCGCGCTCTCCCGGATCTTGATGCCCCGGTCGGTGAAGCCCTTGCGGGCGTACAGGCTCAGATCACGCAGATGCTCCGGCAGCTCGGGGTGAGCTTCCAGATACCGCAGGGCCGCCAGCGCCGTGGCGCAGTTGGCAGGCGGGATGGAGGCGGAGAAAATGAAGGGGCGGGAGGCGTGACGCACGAACTCCGCCACCTCGGCGGATGCCGCCATATAGCCACCCAGAGACGCCAGCGACTTGGAGAATGTGCCCATATAGACGTCCACCTGATCCTCCAGCCCGAAATAGCTGGCGGTGCCGCGGCCGCCCTCGCCCAGCACGCCCAGACCGTGGGCGTCGTCCACCATGACGCGGGCGCCATACTTCTTGGCCAGCGCACAGATCTCCGGCAGCTTGGCGATGTCGCCGCCCATGGAGAACACGCCGTCGGTGACGATCAGCACGCCGTTTTTGCCGTCGATCTTCTGCAGAATACGCTCCAGCTCCGCCATGTCGCTGTGACGGTAGCGCAGCATTTTGCCGTAGCTCATCTGGCATCCGGCGTAGATGCTGGCGTGGTTCTCCTTGTCGCAGATCACATAGTCGTGGCGGTCCACCAGCGCGGAGATGATACCCACGTTGGACTGGAAGCCGGTGCCGAAGGTGACCACGCCCGGCTTGCGCAGGAACTTAGCCAGCTCCGCCTCCAGCTCCAGATGCAGCTCCAGCGTACCGTTGAGGAAACGGGAGCCGGAGCATCCGGTGCCGTACTGCTCCAGCGCCTTGATGCCCGCCTCGACGACCTCCGGCTGGATAGTCAGGCCCAGATAGTTGTTGGAGCCCAGCATGATGCGGCGCTTGCCCTCCATGGTGACCTCCACATCCTGCCGGGACTGCAGGGCATGGAAATAGGGATACACGCCCTTTTCCTTCAGCTCGCTGGCCAGCGACGGCGCGTAGCATTTTTCAAAAATATCCATTGTGCCTCCTTGTGGCATGTAATAGTTTACATTATGTATGATACTTTATTATACTTATACGCCGATATTTTGTCAATTTTCTTTTTTCTTCCCGTATGCATTGGCAAAAAATCCCATTTCCACATTTGTCAGCGCTGCCTGTTTTTAACGGACATGATGCGGCGCTTTCCGCAAAAAATAACGCAGTCACCGGTGACAAATCAGGCGAAGCGCGGCAAGCGTTTTGTCAGGAAAGGGTGATCATTTTGTATGAGACGCGAAAAAAACGATGGTTTTCCCTTCTGTGTTCCTGTCTGCTGGCACTGTCCCTTATCTCTCCCGCGTGGGCGGCGGAAGGAGAGCGCACCCTGATCCCGCTGGGCAAGGCGGTGGGCATCAAGCTGTTTGCCGACGGCGCGCTGGTGGTATCTCTGGAGGGCAGCGACACCCTGAAGGTGGGCGACCTTCTTCTGAAGGTCAACGATACACGGGTACAGTCCACGGAGCAGCTGCAGGCGCTGCTGCAAAAAAACGGCAGCATGCCGGTGTCCATGCAGGTGCGGCGCGGCGAGCGTCTGGTCACCTTCACGGATACGCCCCAGTGCGGAAGTGACGGTGTTTACCGGCTGGGAGCGTGGATCCGTGACAGCATGGCGGGCGTCGGCACGCTGACCTATTACGACCCCCAGACCGCCAGCTACGGCGCGTTGGGCCACGGCATTACCGACGTGGACACAGCCCAGCTGATGAGTCTCAGCAGCGGCTCCATCATGGAGACCACCGTGAGGGCGGTGAAAAAGGGGCAGAAGGGCGACCCCGGCGAGCTGAAGGGCGACTTCACGGTGCAGCGTGACGTAGGCACTCTGACCGCCAACACCAACGGCGGCATTTTCGGCAAGGTGGCGGACGCCGGATTTATCGAAGCCACGCAGGCCATCCCCGTAGCGGCAGCCAGCGAGGTAAAGTGCGGCCCGGCCACCATTCTCTCCACCGTCAGCGGCAGCGAGACGAAGGAGTATCAGGTTGAGATCATTCGGCTGTACACCAGCGGTCAGGATACCCGTGACCTGATGCTGAAGGTCACCGATCCCCAGCTTCTGGCGGCCACCGGCGGCATCGTACAGGGAATGTGAGTGATATATAATAGGGACAACACGGGAAAGCCTTGATTTTACAAGGGTTTCTGGCGTTGTCCCTATTTTCACTGACATGAAATAGGCCGTATTTGCGCAATACGAAATCTACCGCAGCTGCCCAAGGGAGGTGATCATCTCAAGCAGATCGATTCAGGTCTCATTTTTGAAGGGAGCTTCTTTTTATGAAGAATTCAACTATCATAGCCATTACAAATTCCAAGGGCGGCGTTGGGAAAACCACGACGGCCTTGAACCTGGGCGCCGCGCTGGCCGCCGAAGGGCAGAAGATCCTGCTCATTGACAACGACCCACAGGGTAATCTGACCGCGGCGCTGGGATATACCGCTGGTGAGATGAAGCACACACTGGCTTCCCTGCTGCTGGCAGCCATTGACTATCCGGAGGACATTGCGCAGCATCTGCAAAAGGCCATCCTACATAGCGATACCGGCATAGACATTATTCCCGCCAATCGCAGGCTGGCAGATGCCGCAGCCCGGCTGCAGATCATGCAGC
>CAVHYW010000011.1:0-53367 GCA_963640475.1 bacterium
TCTCGCGGACAGCTAGGTTAGATTACCACATCCTCCCTCCCTTGTCAACGCTTTTCTCCCTAACTTTTCCATCTTTACCGGCAAGCCTTTTATCATAATCTGTCCTTATTTCAATTCTTATCGCCCGCCAGCCATTTACACAAGTCAAATCCTCAGGCGCAGCCATTTCTTGTGGATTCTCCCTATTTACTTTCGCCCTACAAAGTAGTAAAGTATCGGTAATAAAGTTGAACAGCGATGATGGACATTCAGTAAGATGCTGTGGTGATCTTCCTCAGAGAGCAGCCGGTGGTGCAAGGTTGCGGAGATGCAGTGTCCCAATTACCGTCCTGAGCCGCGCCCCGAAGCTCCTCAGCGAGTGGTAGGCGGCGCTGGGTGCGCCCGATATCGCGCTGCGGATATATCACCATTTTAGAAATGGCTGTATCCTATGAGGCCGCGTAAGCGGTAAACTGAGGTGGTACCACGGGTTTGACTCGTCCTCTGTGTCCTTTTGGGACACGGAGGACGTTTTTTTATTGCAAATTACGCGAAGGAGCGAGAAATATGACGATATTCACCAATATGAAGCGATACCCGCGGCGGCGGGATCATCAATAAACACATTGGAACACGCCGGGCTGCGACGGCTATCGCGCAGCACAACTGATTTTGAATTTCAAGGAGGAGCGCATTATGCCCGCCATTACGTTTTACAAGCACGAACCCATCCCCATGGAGATGCACAAGGTGAAGATCGTCCAGCAGCTGCACCTGCTGCCCACGGAGCAGCGACTGCAAAAGATGCAGGAAGCCGGGTTCAACACCTTCCAGCTGCACAACAAGGACATCTTTCTGGATATGCTGACGGATTCCGGCGTCAACGCCATGTCCGACCGGCAGCAGGCCGCCATGCTGATGGCCGACGACGCCTACGCCGGCTCGGAGACCTTCTACAAGATGCAGGCCAAATTGCAGGAGCTGTTCGGCATCGAGCACTGCCTGCCCGCCCATCAGGGCCGGGCCTGTGAGAACATTCTGGCCACCCGGTTCGTCAAGCCCGGCAACTGCGTCATCATGAACTACCACTTCACCACCGCCAAGGCCCACATCACCCGTCTGGGCGGCCGCGTGGAGGAACTGGTGAAGAAAGAGGGTCTGGAGAGCCACAGCGACCTGCCCTTCAAGGGCGACATTGATCTGGACGCGCTGGCGGCCTGCATCCAGCGGGAGACGCCGGAGAACATCCCCTTCGTCCGTCTGGAGGCCGGCACCAACCTGATCGGCGGCCAGCCCATCTCCTATGCCAACATGAAGGCGGCCACTGCCATCTGCCATCGTCACAGTCTGCTGACGGTGCTGGATGCTTCCCTTTTGCAGGATAACCTGTACTTTATCAAGACCCGCGAGGCCGGGATGCAGGACAAGTCCATCCGTGAGATCACCCGCATGGTGGCCGACCTGTTCGACATCATCTATTTCTCCGCCCGAAAATTTGGCTTCGCCCGGGGCGGCGCCATCCTGGTGCGGGACGAGGAGCTGTTCCACTCCATGGAGGATCTGATCCCCATGTTCGAGGGGTTCCTCACCTACGGCGGCATGTCCGTGAAGGAGATGGAAGCCATGACGGTGGGCTTTGAGGAGAGCATGGACATGGACGTGATCTCTCAGGGACCGCAGTTCATCGACTACTGCGTAAGGCGGCTGGCCGAGTACGGCGTGCCGGTCATCACCCCCGGCGGCGGTCTGGGCGCTCACATCGATGTGAAGGAATTCCTGCCCCACGTGCCGCAAAGCCAATACTCCGCCGGTGCGCTGTCCTGCGCGCTGTACATCTGCGGCGGTATCCGGGGCATGGAGCGCGGCACGCTCTCCGAGGAGCGGGAGCCGGACGGCACCGAGCGCATCGCCAGCATGGAGCTGCTGCGGCTGGCCTTCCCCCGGAGGGTATTCACCCTGTCTCAGACGGAGTACGTCATCGACCGGGTCAAGTGGCTGTTTGACCACCGTGATCTGGTGGGCGGATTGCGGTTCGTCCACGAGCCCGCCACGCTGCGGTTCTTTACCGGCGTGCTGAAGCCCATCGGCGACTGGCCGGAGAAGCTGGCTGCGGCGTACAGAGCCGACTTTGGCGACGAGCAATGATAAAAAGGATGCAAGCAAGCGCTTGCATCCTTTTTTATACAATATCATACAGCGCCCGCAGGTCGTCGATCTCGTAGTCGATGCGCACATCAGCGGGACGTGGAGCGTGCTTGGGATTATACCAGCAGCAGGGCAGGCCGTAGTTGTTGGCACCCCGGATATCGCTGGAGATGCTGTCACCGATCACAAGGCAGTTGTCTTTGGTAATACCATCGATGTGGGCGAACACATAGTCAAAATACGCCGCGGACGGCTTGGCGGCGCCCGCCTCCTCGCTGATGAAGGCGGCGGTGATGTCGGGGACGATGGGGCTTTTCGCCAGACGGCCACGCTGGACAGAGGCCACCGCGTTGGTGACCAGATACAGCTTGTGGCTGCGGGCGAGGGTATGGCACACCTCCTCGGCGTAGGGCAGCATGAAGGCGCACTGGCTCAGGGTATGGAGATGCAGGGCGTTGCAGCCCTCGGCGTCCCGGTCAAGGCCCATGGCCGACAGGAAGTTGCGGAAGCGCTGCACCACCAGGAACTCCTTGGTGCACTCGCCCCGGTCAAAGGCCGCCCACATCTCGTTGTTGCAGCGTTCGTACAGCTGGAATGTCTCGTCGTTGTCAGGGATGTCGAACTGACGGCAGACAGCGTGGAACGCCTCCTGATTGGCCCGGTCGAAGTTGAACAGGGTGTTATCCGCGTCAAATAGTAGGTAGGGATATTTCATATATGTATGTCCTTATGTTTTATGATGCCGCAGACGGCGGCGCTCCCACTGGCAGTACAGGATCACCGCGCCTTCCAAGGCAGCCAGCAGTCCGGCAAGCATGCAAGCTGCGTCGAAATGTGATACCTTATCGCCGCACAATGCCGACAGCAAGACAGGCACCACCGGCAATACCAGCCAGACCAGCATAATTTCCGCGTGATAGCGGATCGTATTCTTCAAACGGTCACGGATCAGGGCGTCGATCTCCCGATCCGGCACATCCTGCCATATGGCGGCAAACAGCACCCTGTAGTCACTGTAAATCGGCGGCTCACAGCGGTCGCCCAGCTTCTGCCGCTCCTGCTCGCAAAAGGAAAAACGGTGTGCCCTTCCGATGTCGTCCACAGAGAATACATAGTAGCGGCGCGGGACGATGCTGCAGGTATAAAAGGTCAGATAATAGCCAAAGGGCAGTCCCTCCCGCACCTCATACAGGCGATAACCCCGGCGGCTCATACTCTCCAGCAGCCGCTCCGTGCGGCGGGTCAGAAAGGACGGGAGCAATACGAATTTTTCCATGTTGTCAGTTCTTTCCGGTCAGAGGATGATGTCGTCACACGAACAGTGCGTTTTCCGCCGGGCGGGCATAGACCTCCTCCAGCTCGCTCTTGTGGTAGAGATAGCCGGGGTCATCGTAGTACTTGGCTCCGGTGGGACAGCCCTTGACGCAGGCGCAGCACTTGATGCAGATGCCGGGCACCTGAGACGGGTCGTTTGGGTCGATGCTGCCCATGGGACAGTGGGCGGCGCACCAGCCGCAATTGCTGCACTTGGTCATGTCCGTCTTGGGCTTCACCTTCAGGATATTGATGGGGTTCCCGTGGCGGTCACGGGGCGTATAGTAGGGGCGGATGGGGTCGCAGCCGCCTACGGTGACGGGAGCGGTGTCCCCTGCCGCCAGCTTGGCGGCGATACGGTCGGCAAAGGCATCCATCTCCGCTTCATCAGCGGCATTGGGACGGCCCGCGCCCAGCGTGCAGGAGAAGCTGTGCTCTCCCACAAAGGCCGCGCCCGCCACGCAGGTAAAGCCGTCGGCTGTCAGCAGCTTACTAAGCTCCATCAGGGCGTCGTCATAGTTCCGGTTGCCGAACAGCGCCACCGGAACGGCCAGCGCCCCCGCGCCATGCACCAAATCCCGCAGGTAGGGCATCAACAGATTGGGTACGCGGCCCGCATAGGTGGGACAGCCCACCACCGCCAGATCGCCCGCCGGGATGGTCAGTTCCTTCTTTCGCACCTCCGGCAGGGTATAGCTGTACTCGGTATAGGCCGCGCCCAGCTTGTCCGCCAGACGGCGGGCAATGCGGCGGACGGTCTTTTCCGTGGTGCCGGTGCCGCTGAAATACACGGCGTGAACGGCGGCAATGGACATGGTGACCCCTCCTTCTCACACAGGCCGTCAGACCTGAAAGTCCTCCGGCGACAGCTTGGTGGTGTTCAATTCCGCGGGCCGGGGCGGCACACGGCGCAGAGGATCATAGCGGAAGGCGGGGCAGCTCTCCGTATCCTCCACCACGCCCCGCTTGACGCAGGCCACATGCTCTGCGTCAATGCGGCTGCCCCGGGCGCAGTAGGCACAGCGGGGCTCAATATTCTTCCGGAACAGCTTCATGGTTCTCTCCCTCTCTCTTGGCGGCCTTACAGGCTGTACAGCTTGATCTGGCCGTCCTCGGCGGTGGCCTTCAGCTGGGTGACGGGATGCTCGAAAGCGTCGATGATCAGGTTAGCCATGGGATCCTCCAGCTCCTTCTGGATGCAGCGGCGCAGGTTCCGGGCACCATAGGCGGCGGAATAGGACTTCTTTACCAGCACGTCCACCACGGAATCGTCGTACATAAAGCCGAAGCCCTTGTCGGACAGGGACGTTTTCAGTTCGTCCAGCATGATGCGGGCGATATCCCGGAAGTTGTCCTCGGTCAGCTGGTGGAAGTAGATGACCTCGTCCACGCGGTTGATGAACTCAGGCCGCAGGAACTCCCGCAGCGCCTTCATGACCCGCTCCTTGCCCTGATCGCCGGCGGACTTATCAAAGCCCACCGAACCGGCAGCCTTGTCGGAACCGGCATTGGAGGTCATGACAATAACGGTATTCTCGAAATTCACCTTACGGCCATGGGCGTCGGTGATCTGGCCGTCATCCAGAATTTGCAGCAGTACGTTCAGCACGTCGGGGTGGGCCTTCTCGATCTCGTCGAAGAGCACCACAGAATAGGGCTTGCGGCGAATTTTTTCCGTCAACTGGCCCGCTTCGTCATAGCCCACATAGCCGGGAGGGCTGCCCACGATACGGGACACAGAGTGCTTCTCCATAAACTCGGACATATCCAGACGGATCAGGCTCTCCGGCGCGTTGAACAGGTCGTCGGCCAGCTGCTTCACCAGCTCGGTCTTGCCCACGCCGGTGCTGCCCACGAAGATAAAGCTGACAGGCTTGTGCTTGGGGCTGATGCCCACGCGGTTGCGGCGGATGGCGGCGGCCACGGCGGCCACGGCTTCGTCCTGACCCACAATGTGCTTTTTCAGACGGGTCTCCAGCTGGCTCAGCCGCTGGAACTCCTCTTCCTTGATCTTGCTGGCGGGGATCTTCGTCCACATCTCGATAACGCGGGCGATGTTGTCCATGGTCAGAGTAGGCGTACCCTTTGCCTTGATGGTCTCCAGTTCCTGCTGCAATCTGATCTGCTCGCTGCGCAGTTGGGCGATGCGGGCGTAGCGCTGATCCATCTGCTCCGGCGTCTGCTCCTCCTCCGGTGCTTCGGAGGAGAGGGTCTCCAGCTCGGTGGCGATGGTGGCCAGCTGCTGCTCCAGCTCCATTCGGCGGTTGATGTCCGCGTCGTGAAGGTTCATGTCGGAGCAGGCCTCGTCAATCAGGTCGATGGCCTTGTCGGGCAGATACCTGTCAGTGATATACCGTTCGGACAGCTGCACCGCCTGACGCAGCACGCCGTCGGGAATGGACACGCCGTGGAACTGCTCATAGTAATGGGCAATGCCGCGAAGGATTTTCAGAGTGTCCTCGATATTGGGCTCGTTGACAGTCACCGGCTGGAAGCGGCGCTCCAGCGCGGTGTCCTTTTCAATGTGCTTGCGGTACTCGTTGAAGGTGGTGGCACCGATCACCTGAATTTCACCGCGGCTCAGGGCGGGCTTGAGGATATTGGCGGCGTTCATGCTGCCCTCGGCGTCCCCCGCGCCCACGATGTTGTGGACCTCGTCGATGACGAGAATGATGTTGCCGGCCTTGCGGATCTCCTCGATCAGGCCCTTCATGCGGCTCTCGAACTGGCCGCGGAACTGGGTGCCGGCCACCAGCGCCGTCAGGTCAAGGAGGTAGACCTCCTTATCCCGCAGCTTGAAGGGCACCTCGCCCGCTGCGATGCGCTGGGCCAGTCCCTCGGCAATGGCGGTCTTGCCCACGCCCGGCTCGCCGATCAGGCAGGGATTGTTCTTCTGGCGGCGGTTCAAAATCTGCACCACACGCTCGATCTCCTGCTCACGGCCGATGACCGCGTCCAGCTTGCCCTGACGGGCCCGCTGGGAAAGGTTGATGCAGTAGTTATCCAGAAACTTCCGCTTTTTCTCGGTCTTACGGCCGCTATTATTGGGGGCGGCGCTGCCCTCGCCGGAGGGCTGCTGGGGCTGAGCGGGGGGATTGCTGCCGTTATTGCCGAACAGACGGTTCAGGAAGGGGAAAGTGGCGGTCTTGCCGCTCTCCTCGTCGTCCTCGTCGCCGTCCTCGGCCTCGGGCAGTTCCTCAGCGCCGCCGAAGGCCTGCATCATCTCGTTGGAGATGTTGTCCAGATCCTCCGGCGTAATACCCATGCGCTTCATCATCTCGTCCACCTGAGGCAGACCCAGCTGGGCGGCGCACTTGAGGCACAGGCCCTCGTTGACCTGCTCGTTCTTCTCGTTGAGGCGGGAGATGAACACCACCGCCACGTTTTTCTTGCATTTTGAACAAAGGGTAGGCTGCATATGGTTCCTCCAATTAGAAACTGGCGTGAGCGTTTTTGCTCTCACGGCCAATAGGATTGCGGTTTTCAGGGTAATTCCACGTCATCGTGCGGGCGGATGCAGGTATCCTCCCCTGCGATAATACGGGGTCACACATACGAATCTTACAACAGCGCGATGATGTCCATGGGGCTGTGCTGGGCAAAGTATTTCAGCAGGTAAGTATCCTTCATCGTGGCGGCGTCCACCAGTCCCGTCCACTGCACTACGCTGGCAGCGGCAAACATGACCAGTATGCCGATGCACAGGCCCAGCGCCGCGCCTGCCAGCCGGTTCAGCGCACCCAGCACCGGGGCATACTCCGCCAGATGCAGCGGGCTTGTGACCAGCCGCAGCAGCAGCGTCAGCAGCAGGAAGGACAGCAGAAACAGCACAGCGTACACCAGAGAGCGCACCATGCCGGTGACAGCGCCCTCCAGCATGTTCTTGCCCGCCTCCACGGCGCTGTCCATGGTTTTTTTTGCGATGCCGGTGATGGCATCAAAATCCACCAGCTTCGCCAGCGCCGCGTTATCGGACGCGGCAGCGGCATTGACGGCCTCCTCGCTGTGGCCGTCCGTCAGGCGGTCGAGGATGCTCTGCTGCACACGGGGCGTTACCCACTCGGTGACAGGATCGGCCAGCATATTGGCCACAATGCTGCTGCCCAGCAGCGACACCACGAGGATCACCACGCTCAGCAGGCTGCGGATAAAGCCGCGCTTTCCGCCAATGATGAGACTCAGCACCAGCAGCGCCGCAATTACGATATCAATTATAAGAGAAGTTGTCATCATGTCTCCTTTTGCCTTACGGCAAATACAGCGTGGCGCCGGTGGCGCCCGCCAGAACCGCGCTGCCGTCACTGCGCATGAGGACGGCACGCGCCTCGCTGACGTCAGGCAGGGTGGCTACCTCCGTCAGGTCCTTGTCATAGATGGTCAGGCGGTCACTGAACAGCACCGCCACATAGCGGCCCGCCGACGAAATATCCAGCACCTCGCCGTCCACATCGCAGCCGCCCAGCTCGTTGCCGTCGCCGTCCACCGTGATGAGACTGGCGTAGCCGCCGGACTTATACCGGCTCAGCAGCAGCGCCGCCCAGTCGCCGTCGCCCACCACGCAGCGGCGCAGGAACTGGCCGCCATAGGAATAGGTGGCCTTTACCGCGCCGCTGTCATCCAGCAGGTAAAGTCCCTGCTCTGTGACGGCGCAGAATTCCTTCTGCATATTCTCCAGCGCGTAGGTCACGCCGCCGTCCACCGGGGTGGCCGCCAGCTCCTTTTCGCTGTTGGTGCGGTACAACACCAGAAAGCTCTGGAACTTGCCGTCCTCCTGTCCCATGGTGACCACGGCCAGCGTGCGGTCATCCTGTCCCAGCGCAGCCGTCATAACAAACCGCTGGGCGGAATTAAAGGTAAATTTCTCGTTGCCCTCGCTGTCCCACACGGTGACGGCGGCCTTTGCGCCGCTCTTATTGTAGGCGGCAGTCACATAGCCGTGGGGATTGACGGTGACGGCGATCAGATCGCCCTCCATTTCCCGCTGCCAGCACAGGCCCTTGCTGTCCACCACATACATGGAGGTGCCGCCAATGTCATAGGCCACAGCCACACCGCCATCGGACACCAGATCGGGATGCAGGAAGCGGACGCCGGTCTGGTACAGCACCTGACTGCGTTCGTCCAGCACGCGGATCTGATTGGCCGCCACCGTCACCAGACTGCCGTCCAGCGCGGCGAAGCGGCTGGTGGCGTCATTTTCATAGTAATAAAGCTTGGCGCAGCCGGTCTCGTCCTTTTCGGCCCGGGCATAGATGATGCTGCGGCGCAGACCGTCGAAGCTGTTGGCGTCCCACAACAGGGCAGCTGCCACGATGCCCAGCACCACCACGACTGCCAGCGTCAGCCACAGCCATTTGCGGGGCTTCTTCCGCTTCTGCACACGGCGGGGCTGCTCCTCCTGCACGTCGCCGGGCTGGAAATCATAAATTTTTTGGGTGTCTCTTTTCATGGTCTCCCTCCCTTTCGCGGCGGGTATCAGCGTTCCAAGCGTTCGTCATCGTACCAGACACGGGTCAGGTACAGGCCGCCCGGCGGCGCGGTAGGCCCCGCCAGCGTGCGGTTGCCGCTGTCCAGAATGACAGGGATATCCTCCGGGGCCAGCTTTCCCTCGGCGGCGTACAGCACCGTGCCGGTAATGGCACGTACCATATTATACAGAAATCCGTTGGCGCATACCTTCAGCTCCAGCAGTTCCTCGTTCCGGGTAACGCGGCAGTAGTAGATGGTGCGTACCGTGCTGCGGACATTGGTCCCCACAGAGCGGACGGCAGCAAAATCATGGGTACCCTCGAACATGCGGGCGGCACGGTCCATCACCGCTTCGTCCAGCTTCTTGGGATAGAAATAGGCACGGTTGACATAAAACGGGTTCTTGATGCGGGAATTGTAGATGCGGTAGGTGTATTCCTTCTTGACGCAGGAGCCGATGGCGTTGAAATCCTCCGCTACCTCGAAGGCGGCCTTGACGGCGATATCCTCCGGAATATGGGTGTTGACGGCAAAGGGCAGGCGATCCAGCGGGATGCGGGAATCGGTACGGAAATTGGCCACATAATGCTCGGCGTGGACGCCGGCGTCAGTGCGGCCGCAGCCGGTGAGCTTCACCGGATGGCCGCAGACCATACTGAGGCCACGCTCCAGCGTCTGGGCCACGGAGACCTCCGTCTTCTGCACCTGCCAGCCGTGGTAGGCGCTGCCGTTATACATCAATGTCAGAGCGATATTGCGCATAGATTCTCCTTAATGAGGTGAAAGGGGATGTTCGGTCATAGGTTGTAGGGGGCGATGCCTACGCAGTGAAGCGAAGCGGAACAAGTACCCTTGGGGTGCATCGCCCCGCCGTTTATCGGGAGTTCCATCGTAAATCGTGCGGGCCGATGTGGGCATCGGCCCCTACGGAGGGGTTCATGAAAGCTCCCCCCGTTTTCTGCTTTACAGGCCAAGATGCTTCAAAACGATGATGCCTGCGGCAAAAATAAGGAAACCAATAAGAGCCAGATAGTCGGCGGCCTTATAGCGCAGAACGTGCAATGCGGTACGACCCTCGCCGCCGTGGTAGCAGCGGCACTCCATGGCCGTGGCAAGCTCGTCTGCACGGCGGAAGGCGCTAATGAACAGGGGCACCAGAAGGGGCACCAGCGCCTTGGCCCGCTGGAAGATGTTGCCGGACTCGAAGTCCGCGCCGCGGGCCTTCTGGGCGGACATGATCTTGTCCGTCTCCTCGATCAGCGTGGGGATGAAGCGCAAGGCAATGGACATCATCATGGCCAGCTCGTGAATGGGCATTTTCAGCTTTTTCAGCGGGGACAGCAGATGCTCCAGCGCGTCGGTCAGGCTGATGGGGCTGGTGGTATAGGTCAAAAGGAACGTACCCATGATGAGCATGATGATCCGCAGCACCATGGCGATGGCGGAACGGATGCCCTCGTAGGTGATGTGACGCAGCAGCCACACATCCGCCACCGGCGTACCGCCGGAGAAGAACAGGTTCATGATGGCGGTGAAGGCCACGATGATATAGACGGGCTTCAATCCGCGGGTCAGGGCCTTATAGTGTACCTTAGAGATCAGGATGCAGGTGATCAGCACCACCGCCACGATGGCGTAGGTCAGGACGCTTTTGGCATTGAACAGCGCCACGATATAGAGAATGACGCACAAAAGCTTGGTGCGGGGATCCAGCCGGTGGATCAGGGTATCGCCGGGAAAATACTGGCCGAGGGTGATGTCCTTCAGCATAGGTCGCGGCCCCCTTTCAGGGCGAGGAGCTGCGAACGCAGCGCCTCCACCGTATACACCGCCGGGTCGATGGCCACGCCCTTTTCATGGAGGGCATGGGCGATCTTGGTGACCTGCGGCACGTCAAGGCCGATGGATTCCAGCTCATGAGCGCGGGCAAACACCTCGGCCGGTGTGCCCTGCATGCGGACGCCGCCCCTGTCCAGCACAATGATGCGCTGGGCGTTGCGGGCGATCTCCTCCATGCTGTGGCTGACCAGCACCACAGTGCTGCCGCGCCGGGCATGGTAGTCCCGCAGGAGGGAAAGGATATCCTCGCAGCCGCGGGGATCAAGGCCCGCGGTAGGCTCGTCCAGGATCAGCACCTCCGGCTCCATGGCCATGACACCGGCGATGGCCACGCGGCGCTTCTGGCCGCCGGACAGGGCGAAGGGGGACTTCTCCAGCACGTCGGCGCTGAGGCCCACGGCCTGCACCGACTGGCGCACGCGGCGGTCGATCTCGGCGTCGTCGAGACCCATATTCTTTGGGCCGAAGGCCACGTCCTTATAGACCGTCTCCTCAAAGAGCTGGTACTCCGGGTACTGGAACACCAGCCCCACATGGAAGCGCACCTGACGGATCTTCTTGGGGTCGGCCCAGATGTCCTGACCGTTCAGGTATATATGCCCCTCGGTGGGCTTCAGCAAGCCGTTGAGATGCTGGATCAGGGTGGATTTACCGCTGCCGGTATGGCCGATGATGCCCAGAAATTCACCCGGCAGGATATCCAGCGACATGTCCTGCACGGCGCTGCGCTGGAAGGGCGTTCCGGCACTATAAGTATGTGTCAGATGATCGACACGAATGATGGGTTCCAATGTTGGGTTCCTCGTTTCATTTATTTTGCTGAAAATCTAGCGATTTTCAGCAAGGAAAGCGTTCAGGATCAGACGGCAGGGCACATGGGCCCCACCCTACGGGGGTATCGGTAATTGGGTGTAGGGGCGGGGTTCCACCCCGCCCGCCGGTGGTTCGGCGGGGTATCGGGCGGGAGGGGCAGAGCCCCTCCCCTACGCACGTTCAACGTACATTATCCGGTGAACGGCAGGCGTCGGGGAGACCGCCCCTTACGGATAGTTTCAGGAAGATGCTGCGGTTATCGCAATGCCTTGCAGATGGCGGCGGCGCAGTCGTCTACCGTCAGGGCGGTCAGCGGCACGTCCATGCCGTTCTGGCGCAGGCCGTACAGCAGCTCCACCGTATCCGGGGCCGCAAGGCCCATGGCACGGAGGGCATCCACCTGCGTGAACACCTCCGCGGGGGTGCCGTCCATGACCAGCTTGCCGTCGTTCATGACGATAAGGCGGTCAGCATCCATGGCTTCATCCATGTGGTGGGTAATGAGCACCACGGTGATGCCCCGCTCTTTATTCAATGTACGGATGGCGGAGAGCACCTCGCGCCGTCCGGAGGGGTCCAGCATGGCGGTGGCTTCATCCAGCACGATGCACTCCGGGGCCATGGCGATGACACCGGCGATGGCCACTCGCTGCTTCTGTCCGCCGGAGAGAAGATGGGGCGCGTGGCGGGTGAATTCCGACATACCCACCGCCGCCAAGGCGTCGTCCACCCGCTGGCGAATTTCCTCACTGGGGACGCCCAGATTCTCCGGCGCGAAGGCCACGTCCTCCTCCACCACGTTGGCGACGATCTGGTTATCCGGGTTCTGGAACACCATGCCCACGCGGCGGCGGATCTCCAGCAGCAGGGCTTCGTCCTTGGTGTCCATACCCTCTACATACACCGTGCCGCCGGAGGGCAGCAATACGGCGTTCATATGCTTGGCCAAGGTGGACTTGCCGGAGCCGTTATGGCCCAGCACCACCACGAAGCTGCCCTTTTCAATGGACAGCGACACATCCTCCAGCGCCGTGGTGGGCGCGCTTACCCCATCCTCCGCCGGGTAGGTGAAGGAGAGATGCTCGGTTTGCAGCATAGTTGACATAATATTTATCGTTTCCTTATGAAAATGATGGCGTTATTCGCTGACCCAGCGGCCCGTCGCGCCGCAGGGCAGCGCCATGCCGGACTCGGTACAGGGCAGGCCCAGCTCGTCCCACATGACCTTGCCGCCAAAGCGCTGGCAGGCCAGCAGGTGCAGGATATAGCCCAGCACCGAGGGCGCAAGGCCTGTGGTATAGCTGTTGATGATGATGAACAGGGGCTTATCCGACAGCACCTGCATGCACAGCTTCACGAAGGGATAGAGGTTATCCTCCAGCTTCCACACCTCGCCGGAGGGGCCCCGGCCATAGCTGGGCGGATCCATGATGATGGCATCGTAGGTCTTGCCGCGGCGAATCTCACGCTCCACGAACTTGGCGCAGTCATCCACGATCCAGCGGATGGGCGCGTCGGCCAGACCGGAGAGTCTGGCGTTTTCTTTCGCCCAGGAGACCATGCCCTTGGCCGCGTCCACATGACAGACGCTTGCTCCCGCCTTGGCGCAGGCCACGGTGGCACCGCCGGTATAGGCGAACAGGTTCAGCACACGGATGGGACGGCCCGCATTACGGATGGCATCCATGGCGAAGTCCCAATTGGCCGCCTGCTCCGGGAACAGGCCCGTATGCTTGAAGTTCATGGGCTTTACCTGAAAGGTCAGCTCCTTATAGCGGATGGGCCAGCTCTGGGGCAGGTCGTTCTTCTCCCAATGGCCGCCGCCGGTGGAGCTGCGGCTATAGCGAGCGTTGGCCTGCCGCCACAGCTTTGAGCGCTTGTCCGCCTCCCAGATGGCCTGCGGGTCAGGCCGCACCAGGATCTGACGTCCCCAACGCTCCAGTTTTTCTCCGCCGCCGCAGGAGAGCAATTCATAATCCTGCCAGCCGTCCGCGATCCACATAACCCCATGTCCTCCATACAGATAATAAATCAGTTTATTATACATCGGCGCAGGGCAACCGTCAAGGCTGGGAAAGGGATGGACAACAGCCATTTTCCGGTGTTTTTGGATTCTTCATAAAAAATTTACGTCTTGTTGCACGGAAACGGGCAACAAACAGGCGGCACTCCGGTATGGGTGCGGAGGCTGCTCCGCATCCATACTGACATGCGGGAGGTACTTATGACACACAGCGACATGACACAGTCCGTTATTGAACGGGACGCGGCCGCCAACGCCGCCGACATTCTGGCAAAACCGAAGATCGGCCAGAAGGAGCTGCGCAGAGCCAACGCGATCCTGAAAATGTACCGGCACGGAAAGCTGCATCTGGAGCAGCGCATCATCGACAACGAGCAGTTCTGGAAGCTGCGCCACTGGGAGCAGATGGAGAAGGAGGGACAGGGCGGCAACAGCGGCGACCCCCAACCCGCCAGCGGATGGCTGGTGAACTGCATCCTGTCCAAGCACGCCGACGCTATGGACTGCTATCCCTCCCCCACCGTGCTGCCCCGCGAGCCGGACGACCGGCAGGAGGCCCAGCGGCTGAGCCGTATTCTGCCGGTGATTCTGAAGAAGAACCAGTTCAAACGCACCTATTCCTCCGCATGGTGGTACAAGCTGAAATCCGGCTGCGCTGTATATGGTGTGTTCTGGGACGGCGGAAAGCTGAACGGTCTGGGCGACATCAGCGTGAAGCGGATGGATCTGTTGAACCTGTTCTGGGCGCCGGGCGTGACCGACATTCAGCAAAGTCCCAATTTCTTCTCCACCGAGCTGCGGGACAACGACGAGCTGCTGGCGGCCTACCCCCAGCTGGAGGGAAAGCTGGGACGGGGCGACATGGCCCTGAGCCGCTATCTCTATGACGACACGGTGGATACCTCCAACAAGTCGCTGGTGGTGGACTGGTACTATCACACGGAGGTGGATGGCCGGAAGGTGCTGCAATACTGCAAGTATGTGGAGGAAACGGTGCTGTATGCCACGGAGAACGACACCCAGCAGCCCATGGAGACACGCTTCTGCGGCGTGGACGAAAACGGCGCGCCGGTGATGGAGCAGGTGCCCTGCGGCCTCAGCATGGCGCAGCGGGGCTGGTACGACCACGGAAAGTATCCCTTTGTGTTCGATGTACTGTTTCCTGAGGAGGGAACGCCCTGCGGATACGGCTATGTGGATCTGTGCAAGAGCCCCCAGAAGCAGATCG
Source organism: bacterium (assembly GCA_963640475.1). Classification (GTDB taxonomy): domain Bacteria; phylum Bacillota; class Clostridia; order Oscillospirales; family Oscillospiraceae; genus Vescimonas. The sequence continues at coordinate 14,811 of CAVHYW010000011.1, forward strand.
ACCTGATGAATCAGGCCATTCTGAAAAACACGCTGGCCAACGCCACGCCCCGGTTCTTCATTCGCTCTGACGGCGCGGTGAACGAAAATGAGTACGCCGACTGGACGCGGCCCTTTGTCCACACCAACGGGAATCTGGGCAGCGACTCCATCGCGCCCATTCACGCAGGCAGTCTTGACAGCGTGTATGTGGCGATCCTGAACAACAAGATCGCGGAGATGAAGGAGACGGCGGGCAACCGTGACGTGGCCAACGGCGGAACCGCCTCCGGCGTGACGGCAGGCACTGCCATCGCCGCCTTGCAGGAGAGCGGCGGCAAGCTGAGCCGCAACATGATCGACGACGGCTACGAGGCCTTTGCCGACGTGGTGACGTTGTGCATCGAGCTGATCCGCCGGTTCTATGAGCTGCCCCGGCAGTTCCGGCTGTTGGGCGCTATGGGGACGGAGGAGTTCATCAGCTATGACCGCAGCGGTCTGCTGCCTAAGATGATGGACGACGGGGTAAACGTATCCTACCGGGTGCCAGAGTTCGATCTGGAGATCGGCGCGGAGCAGGAGAGCCCCTACCGCACCGCGGAGCACAATCAACTGGCCTTACAGCTGTTCCAGATGGGTTTCTTCCGGGATGATCTGGCGGATCAGGCGCTGCGGTGTCTGGAGCTGATGGAATTCAAAAACAAGGATCAGCTGGCACGGGTGATCTCCACCGGCAAGACGCAGGCCTCGGAGATCGCGGCGCTGCGACAGCAGCTTTTGCAGCTGGCGCAGATCGTAGACGAGGTAAAGGGCACCCGTCTGGCGGAGGGTCTGGCGGCGGAACAGTCCGGCGGCGAGGGCAGGACCTCCGCCAGTGCTGTGAAGGCGGTGCAGGCAGCGGCCAGCGCCATGGAGCGCAGCCGCAAGCAATCCAGAGAGGTGGTGCGGCCCAGATGATCCGCGCGACGATACATGACCGGGCCGTATGGGCCTATGGCCACAGCGGCTATGGGCCAAAAGGACAGGACATCATATGCGCCGCCGTCAGTATGCTGATGGAAGCCGCCGCGGCAACGCTGAAAACGCAGAGCGCGCCGGTGCTGGATATCCGGAGCGACGGCTTCTGGTCGCTGATGGCGGCGCAGGACAGCGGTGCGCTGGAGGTGGCACGGCAGGGGCTTTGCCTGCTGGCGCGGCACTATGGAGACTATGTGGAGCTCAGAGACCTTCGGACAGGGAGGGAACGCCATGCATGACGAGCAGGAACTGACACAGGCCGGTACGCCGGAAGCCGTGGATACGGACAGTGCGGCGGCGGAATTTGAGGAGCTGATCCAGGGGCGGTGCAAGCAGCCGTTTCAGGCGCGGGTACAGAAAATTCTGGATGGCCGCCTGCGGACGCTGCGGCAGGAGAACGAGACGCTGCGGCGTCAGGCCCAGGAGCAGCATGCCTACGAAAGCGGCTGCGTGGCACGGCTGGCGCAGGAGGCTGAGGATATCCGCCGGGTCTATGAGGACTTTGACTGGCAGAAGGAGATGCGTGATCCCACCTTTGGCCGCCTTGTGGCGGCGGGCATCGACGGACGCACCGCCTATGAGGTGACCCACCGCAGGGAGCTGCTGGCGCAGGCCATGCGCTATGCCGTGCGGCGCTCCGGCGAGCAGATGAGCCGTGCCGTGGCCAGCGGCGGACGGCGGGTGGCCGAAAACGGCGGCCACGGCAGCAGCGCCGTGACACGCGCCGATCCCAAGGCGCTGACCTCCGGCGAGCTGGCAGAGATCCGGAAACGGGTGCAACGCGGGGAGAAAATCCGGTTTTGAGGGGTGTTTCGTGGCTGCGGCCACGAGCGGCGGCCTCCGGCGGGCTACTTTTCCCAGCAGCTGGAAAAGTAGCCAAAAGAGCCGGAAGAAACCGATGGTTTCTTCACTTCCTTGCGCGCTACAGCGTTTTTAGATTTGTGACCATGTACCACACGTTCACGCAAAATTTCCGTTGCCGCATTATTGTCGGATCGTCTCCTCTCCTGCGCCGCTGCCGCTGATACTTACGTCGAACAACGTTTTGGGTTCTACCGTTGAGAGCGCAAGCGGCAGCGGCGCAAGAAGGACAGACGATGCGTCATACACAACGAAAACAGCCATGTCCCGTGAACGCGCGGTAAAAGGCCGCAAATTCGTAATCATTACAGCGTGCAGGAAGTCCAGAAACCTGGGTTTCTGGCTGTCCTTTTGGACACTTTTGGGACAGTGGCCAAAAGTGTCCCGTGCCCGGAGGCACGGAATATCCCCTGTGCGGGGCGATGTGGGCATCGCCCCCTACGGATGGAGGTAAGAATCCGCCGCGGTACCTGGCGGGGATTTGATATAGATGCCCGGTGATGCCGGGCGGGGTCGCGGGCTACCGCAGATATTATTTCTTTTTCGGGCGCAGAACGCTCCCGCCGCCGGGGAGAAACACTACATTGATAAAAGGAGAGTATCATGATGAACGAATATTCTTTTGACTTGCAGCGCTTTGCTGACAGCAACGTACAGACTACCGGCACCCAGAGTCTCAGCGCCGAAATGAAAACCTATTACGGCATGGAGCTGCTGGAAAACGCCAAGCCCGCGCTGGTGCACAACCAGTTTGCCGCCACCAAGCCTCTGCCTGTGGGCGGCGGCAAGACCGTGGAGTGGCGCAAGTTCGGCTCCTTCGACAAGGCGCTGACGCCCCTGACCGAGGGCGTGACCCCCGACGGCAGCGGTATCACTGTCAGCTATATCACCAAGGAGTTGAGCCAGTACGGCGACTACACCACCGTGTCCGACATGCTGGATCTGACCGCCATCGACGACGTGGTGCTGGAGATCACCGACCGCCACGGCGCCAACATGGGTCTGACGCTGGACACCGTGACCCGCAACGAGATCCAGCAGGGCACCCACGTCATCTACGCCCCCGGCAAGGACGCCGACGGCAAGAAAACCGAGGTGCTGCACCGCTACGGTCTGGACAAGAGCTGCACCATGACCGCCGAGCTGGTAGCCCGCGCCGCCACGGCGCTGAAGAAGATGAACGCGCCTACCTTCGACGGTAAGTATGTGTGCATCATCCATCCCAGCGTGGCCTTCGACCTGCGCAACGACCCCGACTGGGTGGCCGCCCACCAGTACGCTGCCGCCACGGAGCTGTTCTCCGGCGAGATTGGCGAGCTGCACGGCGTGCGCTTCGTGGAGACCACCGAAGCCAAGATCTTCCGCGGCGACGATCTGGCCAGCAACAGCCGCACGCTGACCGCCAGCGCCGCCGCCAGCAACTCCGCCACCGTCAGCTTCGACGGCGGCACGGTGGCCGCCGGTGCACTGGCTGGCCGCTATGTGCTGTGCGGCGGCAAGCGCGTGAAGGTAAAGTCCAACACCGCCAGCCAGCTGACGCTGGAGGAAGCCGTCACCGTGGCGGACAACGCCGTCATTTATCCCGGTGAGGGCGGCAAGGACGGTCTTGCCGTGTACGGCTGTCTGTTCGTGGGCAAGGGTGCTTATGGCGTTGTCGATCTCAGCGAGGGCACCGAGGTCATCGTGAAGCCCCGCGGCTCCTCCGGTACTGCCGATCCTCTGGATCAGCGCTCCAGCGTGGGCTGGAAGGGCATCCACGCCGCCGCCATCCTGTACGACGAGTACATCGTCCGTGTGGAATGCGGTTCCAGTTATTCCGGTGAGGACAAAGCCAACTAAACTGGCATGAAATCTTTAACCGCTATACGGCGGTGGCATGTGGTCATGCCGCCCTACAAAAATCGTACAGATATGCGTAGGGCGGGGTGACCACCCCCCGCCGTATCCCACACAACAACAAAAGGAGAAAAACGATATGGCAAGTAAGCAGGAGCAGATGGTCAGCGTGACCATCCCCAGAGGCCGCAAGCAGGAGGAGAACTTCGTGATCGTCTCTGTCAACGGCCGAAGCTGGAAGATCATGAAGGGCGTGCAGGTGCAAGTGCCCGACTATGTGGCGGAGGTGCTGGAAAACGCCCGGATGATGGCGGACGAGGCCCGCCGCTATGTGGACAGAATGGCCGACTGAGGAGGTGGCGTCCATGGCAAACATCACACCGGCACAGGTGCTGGAGCAGGTGGACGCGCTGGCGCCCAACCAGTACAGCCGCGCCGAAAAGCTGCGGTGGCTGGCGCAGGCGGAGGGCTTCGTGCTGCGGGAGATCCGCCGGGTGACCGGTGCGCTCCCTCCGCTGGAGGACGACGCGCCGCTGACGGTGGAGGCCCCCTATGACGAGCTGTACCGCCACTATGTGGAGGCCCAGATCCACTACTGCAACGGCGAGATGGCACGCTATAACAGCGCGGCGGCCAACTGGAACAACGGCCTGCTGACGTACCGGGACTATGTATGCCGCACCATCACGCCGACACAAAGTGTCAAGGCGTTGAAGCTATGCTAATGCGGTCGGGGCGGGAGGTTTTTTCCTCCCGCCCTGACGCAAAAAAGGAGGAACCATATGTTTCTATCACAATTTAAGGCTCCGGCACAGCAGCGGGTGACGGTCAGCAAATTTCTGGGCTATGACGCGCGGCCACGGACACCGCTGGGCGCTTTCGCCCGGATGGAGAACCTGTCCGGCGGCGCGTATCCCACGCTGTCGGTACGGGAAAAGCGCAAGGCCGTCATGGCGCTGGACAAGCCCAACGGCCTTGCCGCCAAGGACTGCCTGATCTGGGTGGATGGCCGGACGCTGTACATCAACGGCGCGGCCATTGATCTGACGCTGACAGATGGAGAAAAGCAGCTGATCAGCATGGGCGCGTATCTGCTGATCTGGCCGGATAAGAAGTACGTCAACACCCAGGATCTCAGCGACAAGGGCAGTCTGGAGAACACCAGCCAGACCACCGGCACCGTCACCTTTGCCCTGTGCCGCAGCGACGGCACGGAGTACGAGAACTATACCACCGGGGCGACGGCCCCGGACAGCGCGGAAAGCGGCGGTCTGTGGCTGGACACCGGCAGCGGCACACTGATGCAGTACGACGGCATGATGTGGCAGGCGGTGGGCGACGTGGCCATGAAGCTCAGTGCCGCCAACATTGGTAAGGGCTTCTCCGCTGGGGACGGCGTGACCATTTCCGGCTGTGTCGGGGCGGCGGTGGACGGCACATGGACGCTGCTGCAATGCAGCGACAACGCCATCGTTATCGGCGCGGCGGCGGCCATCGAAGGTGAACAGACCACCGCCGTGACAGTGCGGCGCTATGTGCCGGACATGGATTTCGTGGTGGAGTGCGGCAACCGGCTGTGGGGCTGCAAATACGGCATCGTAGACGGCAGAAGCGTCAACGCCGTGTATGGCAGCGCACTGGGCGATTTCCGCAACTGGAACACCTTCGCAGGGCTTTCCACCGACAGCTATGCCGCCGACCGGGGCAGCGACGGCGTATTCACCGGCGCTGCCGCCTATCTGGGTACGGTGCTGTTCTTCAAGGAACACAGCATGGAGCGGCTGTACATCAGCGCCGCGGGCGCACACCAGATCACGTCGCTGCAATGCCCCGGCGTGAAGCAGGGCTGCAGCCGCTCACTGGCGGTGGCCGACGGCGTGCTGTATTTCCACGGCAGCGGCGGCGTATACGCCTTTGACGGCAGCATGCCCCAGCTGGTATCCACCGCCTTCGGTGAGGAGCGGTATGAAAGCGCCGTGGGCGGCGCGGTGGAGGGACAGTACTGGCTGTCGGCCCGGCGGAACGGCAAAAACCACCTCTTTGTCTACGATACCGCACGGAAGCTGTGGCACCGGCAGGACGGCTTGAGGGTGAAGCAGTTCGCCGTGGCGGACGGCGTGCTGTACGGCCTGACGGAAAGCGGCGTCACGGCGCTGTACGGCGGCGGTGAGGAAGACGAGGCCCCGCTGGACTGGTACGCGGAGACTGGCGAACTGGGGCTGGACACGCCGGAGCATAAGTACTTACAGCGTCTTGAGCTGCGGCTTTGGCCAGACAGCGGTGCGTGGGTGACGGCTCATGTCAGCTATGATGAGGGCCGCATCTGGCAGTACGCGGGTATCCTGCGGGGCGGCAGCCGTCAGGTACGGGCCGGGCTGATGACCGTCCGTCCGGTGCGGTGTCCCCAGCTGCGGCTGCGGCTCAGCGGCCACGGTGACTGCCGCATTTACAGCATCAGCGCCGTGTATGAGAAAGGAAGTGACCTGCCTTGAGCGATTTTCCCATGCCGCCCTATCCCAACGGGTCGGTGCAGCAACAGCTGACGCAGCAGTACTCCTATCTCTTTCAGATGGCGCAGCAGCTGAACATGGCGCTGGCGGCGTTGGCGGGCGGCACGGTGTCGGTCTCCGGAAACGGCGCACAGCGGAAGGGCGGCGCGACGGCTTCCGGCACTGGTTCACCCTCGGACAATGAGCAGTTCCAGAATCTGAAGGCCATGATCGTCAAGACCGCCCAGCAGGTGACACGGAACATGGAGCATCTGGAGGTGCGTCTAGGCGAGGAATATGTGGCCACGTCCCAGTTCGGCACCTATGTGCAGCGGCTGAGCGCCTATCTGGAGGCCAATCCCGAGGCGCTGACCCAGTATTACAGCTTTTGCAGCGATCTGGCCGCCAATGTGGCGGCGGTAGATGCCGCCTTTTCCAGCTACCGGCTGGACACGGAGGGCTACATCCGCACGGGCATCGTGTACTATGATGGCCCTGCCCCGATCTACGGCGTGGCGGTGGGGCAGAATCTGACCACCACGGAGATCGACGGCAGGCAGGTGGTGGAGCAGAACAATTTTCGGGCCGTGTTCACCGCCCAGAAGCTGAGCTTCTGGCAGGACAGCACGGAGATCGCCTATGTGTCCAACAACCGGCTGTATATCACCAGCATCACCGTACTGGACAGCATCAGCATCGGTTCGTGGCGCATGGAAAGCGGCAGCGGACTGACATTCAAATGGATCGGAGGGTAAGCAATGGCATATACGGAAAAGGACTTTAATCTCAGCTGGGGCGACATCACCATCGGACAGGCCAACACACTGGTGGTGACCCGGCCCTCCGCCCTGTACAGCTTCTCCTTCCGCTATGAGTTTCAGGGCATCAGCGCCGCGGTCAGCGATGCGGAGCTGACGGTCGTCTCCCAAAACGATACCCGCGTGGTATACAGCTGGACACCGGAGGAGAGCCTGTCGCTGGCCATTCCTGACAGCGTATCCGGCAGCGGTACGCTGACCATGACGGTGGCCTTCAACAGCAGCATCCCCCAGCTGAACAACCCCAACTACTGCACCAAGACCTACGCCTTTACCGCCTATGTGCCGGACACCATGCGTCCCAGCGCTACGCTGACGGTGGCTCTGGTCAACGACAACGGCCAGCTGGACCAGTGGGGCCTGTGGGTACGGGGCATGAGCCGCCTGCAATATACGGTGGAGGCCAGTGCCGTGGGCGGCGCGTCGCTGGCGGAGTGCCGGTTCACCTTTGCCGGACAGACCGTAAAGGGCTTTTCCGGCATCACGGCACCCATCGGCATGGCTGGCACCCTGACGCCCACCGCCGTGGTGACGGACTCCCGCGGGCGCACCACCACCGTCAGCGCCCCGGCGGTACCGGTATTCGATTATCAGACACCGTCGATGCAGACCTCGGTGGCCTTCCGGTGCAATGCCGCCGGCGTGGAGGACAGCGGCGGCGCGTGCCTGCGGGTGAAGGCCACAGGCTCCTGCTGGCCGCTGGATGGCCGCAACACCGTGACGCTGCGGGCGCGGTACCGTCCGGTGGGCGGCACCTACGGCAGTTACACAACACTGGTCAGCGGCCTGACCACCCAGATTGCGGAGGCGCTGGACAAGGATACCACTTACGAGGTGGAGCTGTCCGCCATCGACACGGTGGGCAGCATCCGTGCCGTCAGCTATACCTCCTCCAACGCGGCGGTGGCGTTCCATCTTCGGGCCGGAGGTACCGGCGCGGCCTTTGGCAAGCTGGCGGACAGTCCCATGCTGCAATGCGCGTGGGACGCGGGGTTTGACGGCGACGTGACCGTGGCGGGCAAGGTGGCGGCGGGCAGCCTGACGGTGGGCGGTCAGACGCTGCTGGATCTGCTGTACCCGGTGGGGGCGCTGTATCTGTCCGCCGCCGCCACAGATCCCGGCACGGTGCTGGGCGGCACATGGCAGCGGATCCAAGACCGCTTTCTGCTGGCGGCGGGCGAAAGCTATGCCGCCGGAAGCACCGGAGGTCAGGCGCAGCGCACGCTGACCGCGCAGCAGCTGCCGTCCCACACTCACGCCGTCAAAGGCTATACCGGTGCGGAGCAGCTGACCCACGACCACAGCCTGCCCAACATCGTACAGGGCGGCAGCGGCTCAGGCGCGTATGCCGAAAGCTGGGGAGGCGGCAGCGGAAGCCGCAGCCTGTATACCGACACCGTCAGCAGCACCCACAACCACAGCATTGATCTGGTGTCGCAGGCCGCCGGCGGCGGACAGGCCATCGACATGATGCCGCCCTATCTGGCGGTATACGTCTGGCAGCGGGTCAGCTGAATCTATTTTGAAAGAAGGAGAGCACAACTATGGCATCTACTTACCGTCAGGTGGGCTACGGCTCCACCGGCAGCGCCGTCAATAAATTGCAGACCATTCTGAATGAGCACGGCTACGATCTGGCTGTGGACGGCATTTTCGGCGCAAAGACACGGGCCGCCGTGCGGGACTATCAGAAGAAAAACGGACTGAAGCTGGACGGCATCGTGGGCAAGGAGACCTGGGGCAGCCTTCTGGCACAGCCCAGCTATTCCGGCGTCAGCGCCGGAGCGGCGGCGTCCGGTGCCGCGGCAGGTTCCGTCTCCGCAGGCACCTCCGCCGCGCTGGCGCAGCTGGAGAAGGGCTATACGCCCTCCGGCGACGTGGAGGCGGCCCGCAGCCTGATGGACAGTCTGGCGGCGCTGCGGCCCGACGACTACAAGTCCAGCTTCGCGGCACAGCTGGAGGCGCTGTATCAGGAGATCAGCGGCCGCCCCGGCTTTTCCTACGATCCTGCGTCCGATGCGGCATTTCAGTCTTACGCGGCGCAGTATGCCCGGCAGGGCCGGGCCGCTATGAACGATACGCTGGGACAGACCGCCCACCTGACCGGCGGCTATGGCTCCAGCTACGCCCAGTCCGCCGCCCAGCAGTCCTATCAGCGCTATTTGCAGCAGCTGTCCGACGTGCTGCCGCAATTGCAGTCGGCTGCCTACACCCGCTATCGCGACGCGGGCGAGGCACTGCTGGACCGCTACGGTCTGCTGCAGGAGCAGAAGGACGCGGAATACGGCCGCTGGCAGGATCAGGTGGCGGCATGGCAGAAGGAGGTATCGCAGACCCAGAGCCAGTACGACCAGATCAGCAGCCGCGACCTGAAAAACTATCAGCTGCTGCTGGATTACTTCGCGGACAAGGCCGCCGCGGAGCAGAAGGGCATGCGCACCTCCGATACCGGCAGCGACGCCGTTTCCAGCATCGGCAACACGACGTCCCTCAGCTCCACGGCGGCGGAAAGTCTGGAACGTGCCATGCGCAACTATCTGAAAAGCGGCAGCACCCAGCAGGCTGATACGCTGCTGAACCAGTACAAGGGCCGCATGACGCCGGCGCAGAAAGCCCGTTTCGAGGCGCTTTTCGCCGAGTGGCAGCACCCCGCCAACTGGTAAACGGCCCGGCTCTCTCCTTTCGGTCGGGAAAAATGTAGTTGCTTTTAGCGGCACAATATGGTAGTATGATGACAAGTGCTGTGAGACATTTATCCGGCATGGTTCCCCATAGGCCGCATATCAAAGCTTCGGCCATGCGAAAGGAGAAGAAAATGAAAGTAAAATTTGACCGCTTTGTTCAGGCTCTTCCCATGAGCGGACGCACGTTTACCCGGCTGCTGGTTCTGGTCCTGTCTCTGGTGCTGGTTCTGGCGCTGGCAGGCTGCGGCGGCGACACCACCGATGACCCCAACAACAATCCCGACGATCCCGCCATCGTGGAGCCCGATGACCCCACCGCGGATCGTGTGGAGCCCGCTCCCGTTGTAGAGCCCGCAGGCATGGAAGAGACCTTTGCCAAGTACAAGGATGTATACGCATGGCTGGAGGTGCCTGATTTCGCCAAGATCCTTGGCACCGACCACGAGCTGTCCTATCCCGTGGCGCAAGACTCTGATACAAGTCGAAAATTCTTTTATATCAGCCACGATCTGGACGGAAATGAAAGCAAGGCTGGCACTATCTGCAGTGAAGCTTTCATGGTAGATAAGCCCATCAACGGTCGCGACCTGAACGATCCCGTCACCGTGCTGTACGGCCACAACATGGCCAACCGCACCATGTTCGGCGGCCTGCAGAGCATGCTGAAGAATCTGGATTTCAGTCAGCAGCATCTGGTGTATATGTATCAGAAGGATCGCCGCGTGACCTATCAGATCGTGGGCGGCGTGCAGTATGATACCAGCCACATCATCTACTATCACGACTTTTCCGATCCTGTAACGGGCGACGAGGTGTTCAACAGCTTCTTCGACCAGCTGTGGCAGGAGACCGACAGCACCACCAATCTGGACAAGGACAATAAGCCCGTGGCCGGTGACAAGGTGCTGATCCTGTCGGTGTGCAAGAACGGCGACGATAGTCACCGTTATCTGGTCGTCTGTAAGATGATCGAGGATACCGCCGATCCCACCACCTGGCCCCTGAAGGATACCACCGTTGCGACGGATACCAAAACCAACTAAATCGTGAAAAGCACCCTGTTCCTTGCGGAACAGGGTGCTTTTTATTTAGATAAAAGAGAAGAGAGAAAAGTGAAAAGGTATGGTGTGCCGCTGGCGCGGCACAATGAAAAAGCAAAGTCCCCGGCCGAGCCGGGGACTTTGTTATTTTACTCCGTGAAGTGGACGTGGGTGAAGATGTGATCCTGACAGAAGCAGTGATAGCCCGCGCACTTGCTGCAATAGCGGAATTGCAGGTCGGGATAGTCGGTATCCGTGCGACCGCAGACGGCACACTTGTGATGATAGCCCTGCTTCTGCTCTTGTTTTTGCTGTTGCTGGGCGGCCCGCTTGAACTGCACCGTCTGAGGACGGTGGCGGTAGGCGGCGCGGTCGGCCATATAGTGCACCTCCGGCCAGATGAACACGGCGAAGTTCAGCAGCGCGATCACCGGCAACAGCGCGCCGCCCCAGTTGCCCGCCATCAGGCTGCGCACCACGTCGAAGGCGAACAGCGCCGCGTCCAGATACGCCAGCCACTTCATCTTGATGGGGATGATGAAGAACAGCAGCACCTGCGTATCAGGGAACAGGAAGGCGAAGGCGAAGAACATGGACAGGTTCACATAGTAGGAGCCCGCCACGGTATAGCTCTGGCCGGAGATGAGGCTGGCGATCAGCACGCCCACCGCCGTCAGCAGTACGCCGCTGATGTAGTAGAGGTTGAACTTGGCGGTGCCCCACTGGCGCTCCAGCGTGGAGCCGATCCAGTAGTAGAAATACAGGCTGATAAGCAGCCAGAAGATGCCGCTGCTGGTGGGCACGAACACATAGGTGAGGATGCGCCACAGCTCGCCCTTCAGCACGGCGGCGGTATTCAGCGTCAGGAACGCCAGCGCGTTGGCATCGTTGGCCTGTGTGAACATCATCAGAATATACACGATGACGTTGCCTGCCACGATGTAGAGCATCAGATTGGGGATGCCAAAACGGGGGTGCCGGGCGCAGAAGCGCTGCACCGCGTCATAGAGTTTTTTCAAGAAAGGTTCCTCCTGTTGGTTTGATCGGGATTTGTGTTACATTGTACCCCAAAAGGCAGGAAAAGTCATTACTATTTTTTGAATAATTGGAGAAAGCGGTGTTTCGCTCTCCGGAGCGAGGACGGCCTTCGGCGACCCACTTTTCCCAGCAGCTGGAAAAGTGGGCAAAAGAGCCGGAAGAAACCAATGGTTTCTTCACTTCCTTGTGCGCTATACGTTGTGCAAAAGTGTGATTGCATACCGCACGTTCACGCAAGTTCTTCTTTCTCGCTTTGTCATCGAATCGTCTCTGCTCCTGCGCCGCTGCCGCTGATACCTACATCGAAGAAATCTGCCGGTTCTACCGTTGATAACATTAGCGGCAGCGGCGCAGAAAGGAAGTCGATGCGTCATACAAAGCGAAATCAACTATGTTCTGTGAACGTGTGGTACAAGACGCCAATGAAAAATGCGGTATAGCGCGGGTGGATTCTTAAACCGCAGGTTTAAGTGGCGTTTTTGGGGAGCGATCCGAGCGCCGCCGGTGGCGGATACAGCGAGGTGAGCGAGTGGCAGCGGTCAAAATTTCAAGCGCCCGCCGTAAGGCAGCGCAGAAATTTTGGGCACCGCAACAGGACACTTTTGCCGCCATGGGCAAAAGTACCTCGTGGCCGAAGCCACGAAAGGCTTTTCGCGCCGGAGCGCGAAACTTCCCTATATATCGTCCTATGCAAAAAGAGCAGCCCGCCGGGACGGCGGGCCGCTCTTTTTTGAGATATGGTACAGAAGAGGATAGCGCTTACTTACCGGCCTTGGCAGCCTCGCGTCCGGCGCGGAATGCCTTCAGGTTCAGCTCCTTCACCTTGGCGGGGACAGTCTCGGCCACGATCTGCTCCCAGTCGATCTCGGGGCAGCCCAGAGAGTCGCACATAGCGCCGAACAGCACCACGTTCATGCACTTGGGGTTGCCCAGCTGGATGGCAATATCGCTGGCGGGAACGGCGATGGTCTTGAAATTCTTCTGCATGGCCTCGATGCAGCCCTCGGGATACTCCTCGGCGCCGGAGGCGATAGTGGTGGACTTGATGGCGTAGTCATTGATGACGGCTACACCGTCGGGATTCAGGAACTCCGCGTAACGAACGGCTTCCATCTTCTCCAGCGCCACCATGATGTCCGCCTCGCCCTTGCCGAATACGGGGCCGTACACCTTGTCGCCCCAACGGACCTGCGTGGACACGGAGCCGCCGCGCTGGGCCATACCGTGGACCTCGCTCTGCTTGACATCATAACCGGCCTTCATAAAACCGTTGGACATGATCTTGGAGATCAGGATGGCACCCTGACCGCCAACGCCAACCAACAGACAGCTCTTTACGTTAGACATGTTACTTCTCCTCCTTTTCGATAGCACCAACGGGGCAGGCCTGAGCGCAGACGGTGCAGCCCACGCACTGGGTGCGGTCCACAGCCGCCTTGCCGTTCTCCATGGAGATGGCGGGGCAGCCCACCTTCAGGCAGCTCTTGCAGCTCTTGCACTTGTCGGCGTTGACCACGCACATGCCCAGATCCTGCTTGATGCGCTTGATCAGCAGGCAGGGACGGCGGGTGACGATGGCGGGGTGCTTGCCCTCGTTCAGGGCGGCCACGGCGGTGTTGACGGTGGCCTTCATGGCGGCCAGATCCTGAGGATCGACGGTCAGCACGGGATCGAAGCCATAGGTCTCGAAGATCTTCTCCACGCTGAGCATGGGGGCTTCTTCGCCCATCAGGGTATAGCCGGAGCCGGGGTTATCCTGATGGCCGGTCATACCGGTGATGCGGTTATCCAGCACGCAGGGGATCATGCGGCCGTTGTTGTAGATGATCTCGGCAGCGCCGGTCATGCCGCTGTGGAAGAACGTGGAGTCGCCCATGACGCCGAACACCACCTTGTCGGTGACGCCCTCGCGCTGGAAGGACTTGGCCATGCCCATACCGGCGGAGAAGCCGCCGCCCATGCAGATGCACACGTCCATGCAGTTCAGGGGAGGCGCGAAGCCCAGGGTGTAGCAGCCGATATCGCCGGTGACCACATAGTTCTTGTTCTTGGACAGGGTGTAGAAGAAGCCGCGGTGAGGACAGCCGGGGCACAGTGCGGGAGGACGCTTGGCTACCTGCACGTCGGTGATGGTCTTATAGTTGGGCTTGATACCCAGCACGCGCTCACGCACCAGCTCGGTGTTCAGCTCGTACATGACACCGGTCAGCTCCTTGCCGACACAGTCGATACCGGCGGCCTTGATCTCGTTCTCCATGAAGGGCTCCAGCTCTTCGATGACGTACAGCTTCTCCACCTTGGAGGCGAAGTCGCGGATCAGGTTCATGGGCAGAGGATAGGTCAGGCCCAGCTTCAGGAAGGACGTACCCTCGGGGAACACTTCCTTGGCGTACTCATAGGCGATGGAGGCTGTAATGACGCCCACCTTGCCGTCGCCCATCTCCACCTTGTTCAGGCCGTTCTCCAGAGCGGTGGTGCAGCCGTACTCGGCCAGCTTCACCAGACGCTCCTCCACCAGAGGATGATTGGCGTAGGCGTTGGCGGGAGCGCAGATGTACTTGCGGGTGTTGCGCTTGTACTCAGGGGTCACATGCTCGGTACGCTCGCCGAACTCTACCAGGCCCTTGGAGTGACAGACGCGGGTGGTGGTGCGGTACAGCACAGGAGTATCGAACGCCTCGGAGATCTCGCAGGCCAGCTTCACGAAGTCCTTGCACTCCTGCGCGTCGGAGGGCTCCACCATGGCGATCTTGGCGGCGCGGGCATAGTGGCGGTTGTCCTGCTCGTTCTGGGAGGAATGGCAGGAGGGGTCGTCAGCGGTGACCACCACATAAGCGCCGTTGACGCCCATGTAACCGGCGGTGAACAGGGGATCGGCAGCCACGTTCAGGCCCACCATCTTCATGGTGCAGAAGGCACGGGAGCCAGCCACGGCAGCGCCATAGGCCACCTCGGCGGCGACCTTCTCATTGGGCGCCCACTCGCAGTAAACGTCCTTGCCGTACTGGGGCATGTTCTCCAGGATCTCGGTGCTGGGAGTGCCGGGGTACGCGGAACAGACTTTGATACCGGCTTCGTAGACGCCACGGGCGGTGGCCTCGTTACCGGACATCAGATGTTTCATAGTTTTCTTCCACCTTTCTTCTTTTTTGCTTACTCTTACTTACACTCTATTGTCACTTACAATTGGAAAACGGGATCAATAAATGCTGGCTTCCTGCTCGCCGTGGAGCACACGCAGCGCGCCCTCGGCCAGAGAACGCATCTCCTCCTCGCCGGGCATACGGATCACGGGCGCGATCTTGCCCACGTAGGCGGTGATATCGTCGCAGAAGAACTGCTCATAGGCCATACCGCCGGTGAACACGATGGCGTCCACGTCGAAGTGCAGCACGGCGGCCATGGCGCCGATATCCTTGGAAAGCTGATAGACCAGCGCCTGATAGGCCTCTACATACTTGGGATCGCCCTCCACCACCTTGGCGCAGATGACGCGGAAATCAGTGGTGCCCACATAGGACAGCATACCGGCGCGGCGGCCAAAGGTCTTTTTCACCTCGTCCTTGGTCTTGCCGGAGAAGCAGTAGCTGATGAGCTGGTTCACCGGCAGGCCGCCGGCGCGATCCATACCCATGGAGCCCTCGTCCTTCACGTTGCACACATCCACCACGCGGCCCTTCTGGTGCGCGCCCACGCTGACGCCGCCGCCCAGATGGCACACGATCAGGTTCACGTCCTCGTACTTCTTGCCCAACTCCTTGGCGGCCTTGCGGCCGATGGACTTGTGGTTCAGGGCGTGGAACTGGCACAGGCGGCGGAACTCGGCAAAGCCGGTATAGTGGGCGATCTCGGTCATCTCATCCACGCACACGGGGTCAACGAAGAAGGCGGGGATCCCCACCATGTCGCCCAGCTTCTTGGCCAGATACGCGCCCAGATTGGAGGGGTGCTCGCCGTAGGGCGCAGTCTCCACATCGTGCATCACCTTGTCATTGACGGCGTAGGTGCCGCTGGGAATGGGGCGGTACAGGCCGCCGCGGCCGCACACCGCGTCAAAGTCCTCCAGCTTGTAACCGGCCTCGGTGACAGCGTTGAGAATAGCATTCTTGCGATAATCCGCCTGATCAATGACACGCTCGAACTGATCCAGTTCCTCAGCGGAGTGGTCAATGCCCAGCTTGAAAAGCTGCTGCTCCTCCTCGAATACGGCGATCTTGGTGCTGGTAGCGCCGGGGTTGATGACAAGGATCTTCATATGGGAGTTCCCTCTCTTTCTCTTATTTCATCGAATACTTCGTCAAAAATTTCACCGAATCACTTAATGAACTATTCACAGTATGGCACTTTCCCACCGGTTTGTCAACGGCGTTTTCCCCTTGTGCCGGACGCTTTGGAAAATATCGGCGTTGTGAACAAAAAAAGAAAGCGTTCGGTCGTGAAATCGACCAAACGCTTTCTTGTATCATGCGTACTTCTCCAAGCCCCGCAGCAGGATCTCCGCCATAGCAATGCCGCGGGCGGCAATATCGAATTTCCCCTCGTAAATGCGCCACTCCAGCAGCGTGCCGCGGTGCAGCGTCACCAGATACTCCACCACCGTGTCATTATCGTACTGCCCGTCGATGAAGCCGTCCCTGCGGCACAACTCCACCAGCTCAGAAAGCACACGGTAATAGATACGGTGCTCGTTGCGCTGCAGCGCACCCTGCTCCGGGTACTTCATGGCGTGGATGAATGCCTTATACAGCACCGGATCATCGGTGCTGATCCGCAGGGACTGGCCCACGAAATCCAGCAGCTTTTCCCGTGAAGTCCGGGCGGTGTCCGCCAGATACGCCGTCTCCAGCGTCAGGTACGCCGCGTCCACATGGCTGGTGACCTGAATGGCCAGCTCGTCCTTGCTCTTGAAATAGTGGTAAATATTGCCTACAGAGCAGCCCGCCTTCTGGGCGATCTCCTCCACAGAGACATTTTCAAAGCCCTCCCGGTCAAACAGGTCCAGCGCCACATTCTGGATGCGGCTGCGCATCTCCAGCGCCTGCTGTTTGCGGGGGGTAAGTCTTTCTGCCATAACCAGTGAACCCCTCAATGAATTTTTCCGAATCTTATCATAGCGTGAAACGGGAACGGTGTCAAGCATTTGTCTGTTTACATTGCGAAAGTTGGGACATGCAGGCGCATTTCACGCCCGGAACGCGAAATCGCCCCTTTTACTTGACGGCTTCCGCATTTTCCGCTAAAATAGGATATACTAGGTGTAAAAGGCACATTTTTCAGATAGAACGAGGTAACACAATGGCAAACGGATTTATCGACAAGGCACGCATCACCTGCCGCGCCGGCAACGGCGGCAACGGTGCGGTGGCCTTCCATCGGGAGAAATACATTGCCGCTGGTGGCCCGGACGGTGGCGACGGCGGCGACGGCGGTTCCATCATCCTGAAGGTGGACGACAACATGTCCACCCTGATGGACTTCCGCTACAAGCGCAAATATGTGGCGTCCAACGGCGTGGACGGTCAGGGCGGCCGCAAGTCCGGTAAGGACGGCCAGAGCCTTACCATCCGTGTCCCCCGGGGCACGCTGGTGCGGGACGCCGAGACCGGCGAGATCATCAAGGACATGTCCGATGACCAGCCCTATGTGCTGTGCAAAGGCGGCCGGGGCGGCTGGGGCAACCAGCACTTCGCCACCCCCACCCGTCAGGTGCCCCGTTTCGCCAAAGCGGGTCTGCCCGGCGAGAGCCACGACGTGGTGCTGGAGCTGAAGCTGCTGGCGGACGTGGGCTTGGTGGGCTTCCCCAACGTGGGCAAGTCTACGCTGCTGAGCGTGGTCACCAAGGCCCACCCCAAAATCGCCAACTATCACTTCACCACCCTGTACCCCAATCTGGGCGTGGTGTATGTGGACGAGGGTGTCAGCTTCGTCATGGCCGACATTCCCGGCATTATCGAGGGCGCCAGCGAAGGCGCGGGCCTGGGCCACGACTTCCTGCGGCACATTGACCGCTGCCGCCTGCTGGTGCATCTGGTGGACGTTTCCGGCAGCGAGGGCCGGGACCCTATTGCCGATTTCGACGCCATCAACGCCGAGTTGAAGGAATACAGCCCCGAGCTGGCCACCCGTCCCCAGATCGCCGTGGCCAACAAGACAGACCTTCTGATGGACGAGGAGCAGCTGGATGCCTTCCGCGCCCATGTGGAGGCGCTGGGCTATGAGTTCTTCGCCATGTCCGCCGCCACCCATCAAGGCACCCGGGAGCTGGTACAGCACATCGCCCAGCGGCTCAGTGAGCTGCCGCCGGTAACGGTGTACGAGCCGGAGTATGTGCCCCGCCCGCCTCAGATCGATACCTCCGAGCCGCTGGAGATCCATCGGGAGGACGATACATGGCTGGTGGAGGGTCCGTGGCTGCAAAGGCTCATGGCCAACATCAACTTCTCCGACTACGAAAGCCGGATGTATTTCGACAAAATGCTGCGCCAGAGCGGCCTGTTCGACCGGCTGGAGCAGATGGGGATCCAGGATGGCCACATCGTCAGCATGTACGATCTGGAATTTGAGTACCAGCGCTGAGGCCGCATAAACGACACCTCCGCCGCGCACACTAGCGGCGGAGGTGTTTTTTATGAAGTATGCCATCGATCTCACCGATCTTCTCAACAACGATCCGCAGGCGTATACCTATTTTTACGCCCTGCCCGCCCAGACCCAGACCGACCTGCGCAAGCGGGACATCCGCAGCATGGAGGAGTTGAAAACCGCCACGGCGGATCTGGCTTACGCCGACCGCCCGGATGTGTTTTAACTTTACGCCAGCATAAAAATTGACCGCCTTTTCAGGCGGTCAATTTTTATATAAGAAGTGTTACCACTCCAGATTCTTTTCGGTCTCCTTGCTGAACACATGGGCCACGTTGCCGCCGAAGATCATGTTGACCTCGCTGCCCATGGGGAAGTGCGCGGCGTTGCCGTTGGTAGGCACGATCACCACCACATCCTTGTCGCCCGCGGTGATGTGCAGGTGTACGGAGGAGCCCATCAGCTCGCTGACATCCACCTTGCCCTTGATACCGTCGGCGCACAGCATGATGTGGTCGGGACGAACACCCAGCACCACGTCCTGCTCCGGCACATCCTTAGCGCTCAGGCGCTGCTGCTTGTCGTCAGACAGCTCCACGGTGATGCCGTCCAGCGTCACGGCGTACTTGCCGTTCTGCTTGATGAGCCGCGCGTCAAACAGGTTCATCTGCGGCGTGCCGATGAAGCCTGCCACGAACAGGTTGGCGGGATGGTCAAAGACCTCCTGCGGCGTGCCGATCTGCTGGATGAAGCCATCCTTCATGATGACGATACGGTCGCCCAGCGTCATAGCCTCGGTCTGGTCGTGGGTCACATAAATAAATGTGGTATCGATCCGCTGGCGCAGCTTGATGATCTCTGCGCGCATTTGGTTACGCAGCTTGGCATCCAGATTGGACAGAGGCTCGTCCATCAGGAACACGGCGGGGTCACGGACGATGGCGCGGCCGATGGCCACACGCTGGCGCTGGCCGCCGGACAGGGCCTTGGGCTTGCGATCCAGATACTGGGTGATGTCCAGGATCTCCGCCGCCTGACGCACCTTCTTGTCGATCTCGTCCTTGGGCACCTTCTTCAGCTTCAGGGAGAAGGCCATGTTCTCGTACACGGTCATGTGGGGATACAGGGCGTAGTTCTGGAACACCATGGCGATATCACGATCCTTGGGCTCCACATCGTTCATCATCTTGTCGCCGATCCACAGCTCGCCGGAGGTGATGTCCTCCAGACCGGCGATCATGCGCAGGGTGGTGGATTTACCGCAGCCGGAGGGGCCCACCAGCACGATAAACTCCTTGTCGGCGATCTCCAGATTGAACTGCTGGACGGCCACAACGCCTTCCTCGGTGATCTGGAGATTGGTTTTCTTCTCCGGCTCCTCGCCCTTCTTGACCTTTTTTTTCTTCTTCTCGGTGTTGGGGTAGACCTTCTTCAGATCCTTCAATACGACCTTTGCCATCATTCGTTGACTGTAACTGTTCTGCCTCCGCAAGGAACAGTCTCGCAGCCGCCTTCCGGCGCACCGCCTTACGACAGGTCTCCACACTGCCGCACCGCCAGCCACAGCGGATCTTCCTCCTTTAAGTTGCCGCCGCCGGTCATAAAGTGGAGTGACCACCGGCGGTTGGAATAAGACAGTGTCTATTTTACACGAATGACCGGCAAATTACAAGGCCCAATACTGTGAACTTTTGCCTGAAAATAGTATGCTTACGAAACATGCGCCGCTTATCTCCGCAAAGTGGCGGCGATCCGCTCCGCCATGAGGCGATGGCCCTCCGCCGTAGGATGCAGACCGTCCAGATACAGCTCCGGCCGGGGCGTACCCTCCTCGTCCCGCAGCAGATCGTACAATGTAACATACGGCACATGGAACGTGCGGCAGAACAGTGCCAGCCACTGGTGGTACGCCTCCAGCGTTGCCTTGTTGGAGGGACGCATCACCTCCTGCCACTCCGGCGTCACCGTCGGGAAGGACACTGCCAGCGGTGAGAGCACCACGCAGCGGCCTCCCGCCGTCAGCACCTGCTGCACCATGGCGCCCATATTGGCCCGTGCACCGGTATCGACACCGGAATAAAAGATATCATTGACGCCGCCCATCAGCAGCACCGTTGATCGCATCCCAAGGGGCTGCTGCCGCAGCCGCGGGATGACCTCCGTATTCAGCCGCGCCAGCATCCCGCCGGTGGTATCGCCGGACACGCCCAGATTCACCACCGGACACGCCAGCGCCTGCCCCACCAGTGTTGTCCACCGCTGTGCGGAACGCACGCCATAGCCATAGGTAATGCTGTCACCCAAGCAGATCAGCTCCATCTCTGTCCCCTCCCCCGTAAAAGTGTTTTTCATCAGTATACCTTTCGGCGTCCCGCAAGTAAAGAAAAATTCTTTCTGCGTCCGGATTTTCACTTTTTTCAAAAAAGTGCTTGACTGTAAAGCGGCTTTATAGCTTACTATTACCGTAGGAGGTGGGGCCATGACCATCAAAGACATCGAAACCCGTTCCGGCATGACGCGCGCCAACATCCGGTTCTATGAGGCCGAAGGGCTGCTGGCCCCGGCGCGAAGCGACAACGGCTACCGTGATTATTCCGACCACGATCTGGAGGTACTCAAGCGCATCAAGCTGCTGCGGAGCCTTCGTATCCCGCTGGAGGAAATCAAGGCGCTGCACAACGACACCGACGATCTGCTCCACACGCTGGATCGCCATATCGCCGCGCTGAACGCCGAGCGGCAGGATATCGACCGCTCGGAGCAGGTGTGCCGGGAGATGCGGACGGACGGCGTCACCTATCAGACGCTGGACGCCCAGAAATATCTGGACGCGCTGGATCGCAGCGTGGAGGAAACCGTCCTGTCCGCCGACGTGATCCCCGCTGTCCGGTCGCCGTGGCGGCGGCTTTTCGCCCGTGTGCTGGACGATCTTCTGTATACCGCGCTGTGGCTTGCCTTTCTCCTTCTGATCTGCAACGTCGATCCCAGCGGCCGCAGCGGCTATGGCCTGCTGAATACCTTCATGTCGCTGCTGATGATGCTGTTCCTTGAGCCGCTGCTGCTGCACCTCTGGGGCACCACGCCCGGCAAATGGGTGATGGGCCTGTCCGTCACAGACAGCGACGGCGGCCGCCTGACCTACTCCGCCGGACTTTCCCGCACGCTGTCGGCAATGTGGTACGGCATGGGCTTTGGCATCATCCCCTTCTATCGCCTGTACCGGTTGTGGAAAAGCTATAAGGCATGTGAGGAAGGCTCCGGCCTTCCCTGGGAGGATGCGTCCGCCTTGTCCCTGCGGCCGCAGAAGCGATGGCGCGCGCCGATGCTGGCCTGCGCCTACGTCGCCGTCATGTTCAGTGTGGTGATGCTGTCTCTTATCTTCGCAGAGATGCCCCGCCACCGCGGCGACATCACCACGGCGGAGTTCTGCGACAACTTCAACCGTCTTGCCGCCTTCCAGAACATCAGCTATGAGGGCACGCTGGACAGCGACGGCACATGGCGCAGCGCACAGGACACCTACTCCATAAATATCGGTGGACAGGCTGCCCCGCCGGACTTCACCATCACGGAGACCGACGGCGTCGTCACGCGGGTCGCGTTTCAATACGCCTCCCATGAGCCGGAGTACTGGCCGCCCAGCTTTCAGGACCAGATGATCCTGTCCGCCTTCTCCTATGCCGGTGTGCAGGAGGGCTTCCTCGGCTATCTGAACACCCGCGACACCATTCTGTCGGAAATTCAGGCCCATCCCTACGAGAGCTTTTCCTTTACAGAAAACGGCGTTACCCTCACCTGTAATGTGGCCTATTCCGGCTACGATCCGCAGGGCGCAAAGTATCTCTGGCCCATAGACGACCAAAACGCGTCGTATACCTTCTCCTTCTGCATGGAGAAAACCGCATAAGAAACGGGCCGTCCGGCGATCGCCGGACGGCTCGTTCTCGTTTGGTATCATTCCCACTCCACGAGGACTAAACAGTTTGGCTTATGTGTTTTTGCTTTTTATTAGGCACACTGTTTTGATTTTACGATTTATCTGTATTATCCTGTGTTAAAATGCCTTTGTTATCATTTTTTATTGAGGTGGATAATATAGAAGTGATACGCTGATGTTATAGCATATATTTTTTCTTGTTGCAACAGCAATTTTTAATTTCACGCGCAGTTTTCTGTGAGAAAAATTGAAATGAGGTAACACCTAGGGCGGAATTAAAAATCATCAGTACGAATGAAGTTGCCGTCGAAGAAGTGGAATGGCTATGGTATCCCTATGTCCCATTTGGAAAACTGACCATTATTCACGGTGACCGGGGCGAAAGCAAAACAACGCTGATACTGCGATTGGCGACGCTATGCTGCGGAGTCTGATGTACGAAAGTTGCGTGATGAAAACCGATATTTATCGGACCAAGTATGGACGTTAAAATCGGAAATTTCACGGCTCAAAGCAGCGCTGTCAGAATTGACAGAAAAATGCAAATCATATCTTGAAGCGTTAAAAGCTGCACCAAAAGCCGTCAAGGAATTTATAAACGGCATTCTCGAACGCTTCAAAAAGCAGGAAAAGAACATCGAATACAGGCCGATTTCTGCACCTAAATCAAACACCCAAGAGCGTGGGAAACGCTCAAGAAATAACAATATTGAAAGGTGGGAAATCATTATGAAACAGCATTTTGCAGACGAAAAAACAGGTATCAGTTACTCCTTGCAGAGAGATTATTATCTGCCCGACCATGCATTACCCGCTGAAGAACAACAGCCAATCGGCGTATGGAGACAGCGACACTTACGACACATCAAGCAAAATCGAAGGGTGTTATACATCTATTTGCTGATAAGCGACAAGTTAAACAGTTACCTTAAGTATTGTTTTTTCATCAACATCCAATTCTGCTTCAATAAGCAATCTGTAATTGTTTGTTTTAATTTTTGATAGTTTCATAGTTATCCTCCTTCTTATCTATATTTTATCGCTATAAGGCAAAGATTTCATAAATTTTTCCATATATTCGAAGTCCGGAATATAATTTCCGTCATCATCTGTTATTGGCACGTTATCTTTTAAAATAACAGGAAGCTTAATTTGCAATTTCTTAGTTGCTTCCAATTGTACCTGTCTACCATAGTGAAATCGATATGCTTCATTTTTTATAACTGCACACATAAATAAACCGATGTATTTATTACATTTGAATTTTGGGAAAAGGACAACGGCATCATGAGATGCAGCAAAAGGTTTAGGTTGATAAAAAACAGTTAGTTGAGCTTTGCCCACAGTAATGGTATTAGCTGGGAACACTGCGGGTAAATTAGTCATCCTCATTATTCCATTATTTTTCTCTCCGGCAGCAATTAAAGGCGTATCCCCCGTTGTATATGTTCCCTCAGGATGAAATGTGCCCTTATCGAAATCAAACAGTTGCTCCAAGCCGAATTTCTTCCATTTAGTCGGATTAAATGGGACATCATCTTTGCTTGCATGATTAAGATACGTTTTCATACTGGGAATCGAATAGGATTTGACCCAGGCTGGAATATCTTCAGGTGCTGGTATCTCTAAAAATTTCAAGGAAGCATTAGCTTGACGACCATAGTTGTATTTATATTGATTTAATCTTATACAGGCTGCATAATACAATAATTCTTGATCTGATAATGCTATTAACGGTTTTAAACACGCCACGTGATATGCCGTGTAATAGGGTTCGGTCTGCAAAAATGTTTCGAGTACAGAACCGTTTAATGCCACTGATAGAGTATGGGCAGGAAGAGGTGACAAATCAGCTATAGCGTCAATTCTGCATGCTACGCCATTGTTTTTAGACGATCTATTTACAAACGCTATACCTTGCTGCGATGTACTCATATTACACAATTCAAGGCCGTGACCAGGAAGAATTTCAAATATCTTACTTACTGGAATCATCATTATCCTCCTCGTCGTTTGAAATTTCCGACAAATCCATTTGATTTAACTGGAATATTAAATATTTCTTGATTTCCAATTCAAAAGCACTTTGATCAAGTTTTGAGTAATCTGTTTTTGCATAACGTTCCCAACAGCATTCATCAGTTCCATCTAAGCATTGCCAAATTCCTATGTTCGGATCATCGATCGTCCGTTTGAACGATTTGATCCATCGCTCTTTCGCTTCAAGCGCCTTTGAACCATCGGGAATTCTTCCAACGCCTTTTTTCCACTTGTAACCATCGTCTTTCCAGTTTCCTAAATATGTCGGTATTTCTTTGTCGTGAGGCTCTTGAGCTTTAAACAACATTATACATGGAACAGTTCCAATAGGTCTAAAAAGTTCAATAGGCATACTCATAACAGCCACCAAAGTATGTTTCTGCATGATTTGCTGCCTCATAGGCTTATTTTCCTCGGCATATGCACACGCAATAGGAATGATAGAACACACTAAACTTCCTTTTTCAACGGTGTCGCATAAGAAATCAACAAATTGTAGCGGCGAATAAATAGAACCGCTGTACGGCGGATTTATCATTCCAACAGTCGGCTTTTTGCTTCTTAAAGATTCTTGGTGATCAAAGCATGAACCATAATACATATTAGCTTTTCCGTCACCACGCAAAATCATATTAGAACAACCAAGCGAAAACATTAATTTATCGTCATCACAACCGATTAAACAGCTTGTTTTTATCTTTTCTTTTTCATCCTCCGAATTGGGAGATTTTTCGGCAAGTTTAAACATACGGTTCATTGCAGAAACCAAAAATCCGCCTGTACCAGAACAAGGATCAAGAACAACATCATCCATTTGCAAATTAACCAAATCGCAGAACAACTCTGTGATATGAGGAGGAGTTAGTACAATTCCACTTGATTTGTCACCCTTGGCATATCTCAAAAATTCACTATAAAATTTGCCAATAATATCAAGAGAAAAGTCACCCTGCATACACGGGTATACTTTGGCTTTCAATGTATCCAAAACAGAACGAAGAACACGTGCATTGTCTTTGAGCATGCCCGGCTGATTGAAGACATCCTTGAACCGCGTAAGAACCATAGAAAATTTAAAAGAGTCTTGGACTTTTAATTCTTCCAACTCTGTTTCCATAGAATCACCCAATAATTTTAGCAGCTTCTTCTCAGAAATTTTCTTATCGCGATAACTATTTATGAAAACAGGATCACGCAAAACCAAAAGCAATCCACTTATGAGCAAACTTCTGTCAATGGGAGGAACACTTGCATCATAAAGAGTTTGGTTCAAATCTTGGGCAACACTTAGGGCGTCTTTTTCCAAAATAGTTCTCTTGATAGTGTTTATGGCATCAAATGCTTTTGTATATTCTTTGTACGACAAAATGGCATGAATATCCAAATTTATAAATGGTCCTTTTTCGTTCTCAATATGTATGCGTCCTTTTTCCCAGGCAAAAGTATCTATTCTATAATTATCTGGTGTACCGCTGACAGCGATGGCAATCACATCGTAATTAGCAGACAAGTACTTGGCGTAATGTAAAGCACCTTCCATGGAATACCTACTAATAACTTTAGAATCTCGAACAAGGATTCCTTCTTCTCTCAATTTTTTGCTACTATGATTTGCAATTTTAGGCTTACATTCAACAACAATAGCCAAATTATTATGGGTGTTGATGATAATAAATTCAGGCTTGCCAAAATCAGCATCGTATGTCCATAAAATATCAGGATTTGCATTACATTTTGAAGCGTGTCTAAACAGTTCAAGTAATTCACTGTTTTGCTTATAACTATCTTGCTCATAGACAATAAGATGATTTTCATCTTCACTTACGGAAGGAAGTGGGAATCCAGAAAAGTTAAGCTGTTGTCTTACAAAATCTACAATTGGTTGTTCCATGATTTTTGCCATTGTTAGTTTCCTCCGTTCACACTCATAGCGTGGATATCAACAATTTTATTTCCACTCGTTTTCTGATGCAGTCCAATGGTCGGTGAATGCTGTGCTTTCTACTGCCGCTTTGATCGGTTCTGCAAGGAAAAGGTTTATTATTCTGATTACTTTGCCGAAATCATCTGTCTTGGTCTCGATTTTGCGGACAAAGGTTTTCCATTTTTTCTGCATAGCATCATCGTTGCCAAAGGTTAGTACCTGCTCAAACTGTTCAACGGTGAAGCTATGCCCACGGTTTTCAAAGGTCATTTTAAGTGCTTCTGTCAGCGTAGCTCCATCAAAATCAAATTTATTGGCAAGATAGTAAATATCGTAGTAATCCTTCATTCTACTTGAAAATTCCATAAGACTGAGAATAGCGTCAATCTTTTCGGCAATGGTTGTTTCAAGAGAGTATGTATTTACCGTCGGAGCGTCAAAGTCGGAAAGCTGTGTTGGAATTTTTCGCTTTTCCTGCTTTGGAACAATAACATCCCCCACACCAAAATCAATACCGAACGGTGTTCTGGTGTTTTTAATACGAGCAACTACCGATACGCCGATTCCTGCATATTTTTTAGCAACAGCGATAGGTGCAACATCTTTGATTTCAAAAGTGATAAAGTCATTGCCGGTTGGTGTAGCAATAATTTCCTCCAGCACGGTTTTCAACTGCTCGGGCGTATTTGGCATTTGTCGGAGCAGAAAATCAACATCAACCGTTACGCGGCTGTCAAAGTCAGTAAGGGCATAGACAAACAAGCCGCCTTTCAGCACAAGGTTTTCTGCATATTTGGATTTCTCCAAACGGCGCAAGAATTCCTCTTGGCAAAAGAGCTGCAGACAAAGCTGATAGCTTCTGCCACTTATCTGAGCTCTGTTTTTCAGTCGTGCAAGCACGGATGCCGCTATATCAGCCATTTAGCAATACCTCCATCAATTCGGTAACTTTTTTATATACACGCAGCTTTTTTGCATACGCAGAAAGGTTACTCAGGTTTTTCTCTGTATCATTTGCGTAAGCATTGAGTGCCTTATTAAAAATCTCATTGTCAAGTTTCGCGCGGTATTTGAAACAATCGCAAACGGTACGCTCTCGGTCATATACGGGAAGGATAACGCCATTGAAATCATCTGTGGTTTTACCCAAATCGTACAGTTCTGCTTGCACATAGTAAGGTTGCAGAGCGAGAACATCCACATTAAGTTTTGTCCTTGACATAGAACGAGGGACTGCTATCGACCACTTGCGTGGAGCAAAATCGCTGTAGCCGTAATGAAAAAGAGCCGATTCAACGCAAACGATTCCTTTCGGAACGAGGGCCACAAGAAGCTGTTCCTCTGAAACCTCACTCTTTTCCGTAAGCTCATAATAACCGTGTCGCACACGGGAAAGTATTCCGGCGTTGCAGAGATTTACAACATCTGCCGCCCTTATTCCGGCAGCGACAAAATCAGCAGATTTCGCAATTCCGCCGTTATTGGCAATAACTTCTTTTACTTGCTTTCGGATGTCCACTCATTCACCTTCTTCCATTGTAAAATTTGCACACACGAAGAGTGTATGTGTGTCTGGATTTATTATAACACGAAAAAAGAATTGTTGCAACAAAAATTCGCGCACAAGTTTTTGAAAGCTGTGCGTGAAATTAAATTTTACCTCCTTTCAATTTTTCTCAAAACTATTAAATTTGAAGGAGAGTTCGGTTATAATATTTGCAAGTTCGATACAACAGGTGGTTGGGTAAAAGTTCCTTTCCAAGAACTCAGCGATGCGATGGTTGAAGCATTCAAAGACCGTTTGAAACCGGACTAAGAAAAAAGATGACAAAAAGCCCTTAACTGCGGTAATCCACAGTTAAGGGCTTTTTAATCGTTTAATACAGATTTATTTCTTGATAGCAGCCGTTTGAAAATTGTTCTGATAACCTACAAACCATTCGGGGTATAGAATAATGGTCATTTCAAAGGTTGTTATCAAATCGTTATCAAAAGGGGTAAGCGAAGTCTAAAAAGCCTTGATATTACTGGGCTTTTAGGCTTTCTGGTATTATTCCCACTCGCCAAGTGGAAACGCAATCTAAACTTTTTTGTATAGACCGTTTGATTCCATTTGGCTTAATTTGATACCTATTATCCCAATCCTACGTGGTATCCGACTTTCTGCTATCAAAAAGCTATCAGGGGAGGCTATCATACGATGGAAAACGTGGCTTTTCGTATCTGAATTATACCAAAGTATCATATAATCTACAAGTATTTTTTCGCAAAGGCTGTCCTCAGTTGTTGCGTTGCTCTTTATTATGCCACTTTTCTATTACATTCTCAACTTGAGTAATCAGCTGCTCTTTGTTCGGCATATACAGCACATACCGGGACGCAAAGATATTATTGGACAGACCACCCAAAGCGTACTCGGCCGTAATGCTGTCTTTTTCCGTACAGAGGATAATGCCGATAGGCGGATTGTCGTCCGGATCGTTCACTTCGCTCGCATAATAGTTCAGATACATATTGATCTGCCCCGCTGCTTCCGGAGTAAGCTTTGTGGTTTTCAGTTCAATCAGCACATAGGCTCGGAGAATTTTATTGTAGAACACCATATCCACATAGTAGTGGGTGTTATTCAATGTAACACGCTGCTGGGTACCTACAAACATAAATCCACGTCCCAGTTCCAGTATGAATTTTTCAATCTGCTGAACCAATGCACGTTCCAGATCGCTCTCCATCATCGGCTTGTCTTCTGGAATGCCTACAAATTCAAATACATAGGGGTCTCGTATGATGTCCTCTGGTTTGCTAATTTCCACACCGTTCTGAGCCAATGCAAGCACTCGTTCCTTGTTGACATTGCCCTTAGACAGAAGTAACCGTTCAAATAGAGAACTTGCAATCTGACGCCTTAGTTCCCGAACAGACCAGTTGGAGTTGATGGATTCTTTTTCATAAAAGCTCCGTTTATCAGGATCAGAGATGGAAAGCAGCTCGCAGTAATGTGACCAGCTCAATTTGCCAGACAGTGTCTGGCATTTTTCATATGTTAAATAGAACTGCCTCATATTTTGCAGATTTGACCGGGAGAATCCTTTTCCTAATGCTTGAGTCAATGCCTTGGACATTTGCTTGAGCGTCTGCTCTCCATAAGCCGCACGAATACTGTTGTCCTGCTCATAGCGAACAATGATCTCACCCATTTTCCAATAAGACATCAGTAGTTCGTTATTGACCTGAACTGCTACATTCCGTCTGGCATCGTCCA
The DNA here is from genome assembly GCA_963640475.1 of bacterium. Classification (GTDB taxonomy): domain Bacteria; phylum Bacillota; class Clostridia; order Oscillospirales; family Oscillospiraceae; genus Vescimonas. Next base: position 44,317 of record CAVHYW010000011.1, read on the forward strand.
GAACAGATTTGATTTCCTGAACAACAAGAGACAAGTTGGCTGCCTGTGTCAAACTATTTTCACTCATTCGATCACCACCTAAACTACATAAAAAAACCGTCTGTATCAAAAATTCGATCAAGCTCATCGTTGCTCATGGCATGAGATACCTTGTCACGAACAGCACTCTTGGACATATCCAGTCGCTTAAATCGCTTATTTCCAGCGGCATCTTTGCCCATACGGATTAACTGTATTCGTCCAACTCCAGCGTTTTGTCTGGCATATTCCGCAAATCCTTTCGCCTTACCAAGGTTGTCCTTATACTCAGGATTGTGAGGCTCCAAAAGGTCAATAACATACCCAAGGACTTTGTCGGTTCTCACAACAATAAAGTCGGGGTATGTGGGTTTCACTTCACCGTCAATCTCATAGGGGATACACAAAGCCCATGAGCCTCTGGAAGGATTGCGAATCCAGCAGACAAAATCGTCTTGCGTCTGTTCTTCTTCGATTACACCACTTTCCCAGTCATTCAGTTTGAGCTTGGCTACTCCGGTAGCTTCGCTAACGAAAAGATGATTTCTATATTCTGTGCCGCCGTTTTCATGGGGTACTTGGATGGTTTCGGGCAAACGGAAATTGTGTTTACTGATCACATCACCGTCTGAAACAATGCTGTCATACTGCCTGCGAATTTTATCCGAATCGATGGTGGCAATATACCGTCGATAATCATCGTTCATTCCGTGGAATCTGGTCTCTGCATATTTGTGGAGATTATTCATACACTCGTCATCAGCAACAAACAAAATGACATCGACCTTAAATCCATTTGGATCAGTAGCATCCATGTATTTGTTTCCATAGAACATACCGATTCCTTCATTACCTAATTTTACATCTGCAATTCGGAATTGGCGGTCAATGTCGGTATCTGTTGTGGTAAACAAGTCATGTACAGAATAGTTGTCAACGGTTTCGCCAAAGGCATCAAAAATCTGCGTGGCCAGCTTGAATTGTTTGACCTGCTGAACCAAATCTTCATACTTGTTTTTTGCCTTGAGGGTCTGTACATAATCAAAAATCATTCCGGAAATTTCGGATTGCACCTCCCTGATTGCCAGTCTGTGTAATCCAGACATTGTGAGTAGGTGTGCCATCCGGTACAGGGATTTCAGATAGTCGTTAATTCGCAAGGCTCTGACATTGTAGGAGAGTAGTCCAGTATCGTTGATGAACTTCATTACCGCTTCACGGTCAAACAAGTCTTTGACGGGAACTTCAATAGGAGTAACTGTGGTATCCTGCGTGGGCTGGTCAATTCCATTATCAGGAGATACAACGGGTTCTGTCTCTCCGGATGGAATATCGAGAGTGGCACCGCAGCTAGGTTGCACTTGGACGGGCTGTTGCGGTATCGCCTGAGTTTCTGCAGATGTTTCGGAATTACTATGGTCGAGCTTTTTGGTTTGTGCAGGAGAGACTTCAGCGCATTCACCGGAATGACGAGAATCGAAATTGTCCATTATTAACTGGCCTGACAGCTGTGTGGGGCCGTCCTTTTTCTTGGGCTTGACTGTCAGCGTTTCAAATTTTCTTCCGGATACGGTTTCGCCAAAGATGTCTGTTGGAATCTCTCCACCTTCGCTATTTTGAAGAGCTTCTACAACTTCTTTGACGGTATTCTCGTTAAAGTACGGCAAGTAGAGGTGGACATCGTTCAAAACATCATCCACTTGAATATGCATTTGCATCGGTGTCCTTACCATGCGTCCCAGAAGCTGGGCGATATAGGTGGCATCGTTGGCACGTCTGAAAGACATCATAGTTTCTGCGCGGGGACAGTCCCAGCCGGTTGACAGATTTTCCTTAAAGAAAACGACGCGAATATTTCGGTCATCTGCAATACGGGACGGCTCCTCATAACGGACATCAAGACCGTTCACCTGAATAGTGGAGGTGGTCTGTCCAAAAGTATGCACCACCTGACCCGCCTCGAACTTAAAGCCAGTCCGTTCTTCAATTTTCTGAAGGCAGTCATCCAGGTCCGTATCGGTTAGTTTCTTTCCGCTGCCGTTCAGGACCTGCACAATCAGGACAGGATTTACATAGGCGTAGTGCTGTTCATAGCAATACTGTGTCCAGTGATTCCATTTTTCTTTCCAGTCATCTGCGGCAGCTTGTAGGATTGCCATATCATTGTTGACGGCATCCTCTTCCGGATAAGTAATCACAATCCGATCTTTTAGCAAGCCAGAGGACCGCACTTCATCGGCGGTAATCACAGATTTGTGAATTGTGGAAGAAGTGTCTTCGACTAAGGCGTTGAATCGCTGCGTCGTAGCGGACATACCAATCACGACCGGCATGGGTGGAATTTTGTCTGCGCTGCTGCCCTTGATAAACTTTTGCATGATGGTTGTAGCTTTGCTGACCTCCCGTCCCTGCATACCACGGTGGGCTTCGTCAATGATGAAGTACAGCCGATCATTTTTATCACGCACGGTATTTGCAATCGTCTGCCAGATGGTGTAGGTGCGGTTGTCCCCATTCTTGGTTAGATTGGAGGAGACCGAGAGCTTCTGGGTGTTTAGAAAGTAGATATGTCCATCCTCAAATACTTCCTTGTCAAAGGAATCATCACTCAAAGTTACACACTGGCTGAGACGAATTTTGTCTGCTTTTGTATCAATCTTTAGCTTGGACTGCTCATTCAGCTGAGGAGAATCTGACAGCCAAACAATGATAGCGCTAGGCTGCTCTACATAGTTTTCATCACCAAGGAAAATGCTCTCAATCAGGGATGCCATAATGATAGTCTTTCCGGCACCAGTGGGCGCAGTAAAAGAGACCACCTGCGGAGCGTGTGTCCGGTGGTAGCTGCCCATAGCCTCTGCTGTCTTTAAACGAATATCAGCAAGGGCTCTTTTCTGAAATGGGAATAATTCAACCTTCATTCTGGTTACCTCCCTGTATTGATACGGAAATTATCCAGATAGTCGCGATAGAGCTGATAGCAGTCTTTGCCCCCATAGGCTCTGATCATCTCACGGTATGCCGCCTCCGAATCTGTAACAATAAATACGGTCTGGATTTCCGGATACTGAACGAGCTGTTGTTCAAATTCCGGGTAGAAGATTTCGTCAATCAACACTGCCATTTTATTTTTCGGAAGAACAAGCATATCGGGCAAGTCTTCACTCTCCAGAACCGGACACTTGCCAATAGCACCGCCCTTCATCCACAGAACGGGCAGAAGCTCTTTGAACTGCCTGCCGAGGGCAATTGATGTTTTATCAAGAAAGTTTAGCTTGAAAAATATTGCGTTGGTTTTGAAACCGTCTGCCATACTCAGGTTTGCTAATTTTGGGTAAGCAGGCGCTTTGGATTTTTTATATACCTTGCCACGAAGTTTTTTTCCTGTTTCAGGATCGGTTACGTCACCATCAATTTCAACAAACCGTTCAACTTCACATCCATAATTTCCACCAAGCGGGTTTCCACTCATATCATGTCCTTCAATGGAGCAGACCGTGCGAGGCCATGTTGCATGGCGTGCAATTCCAATGCTATCCCATTCCTCATCGCCATGATGACATCCTTGTGCAATCAAGGCTTTTTCGTTCTCTTCAGACACTTCGTTGTTAGTGACCATAATACAACGACGATGTCCACCATCTTCTGCATTGAGCAGATTAACAGAATGAAGCGTGGTGCCAGAACCTGCAAAGAAATCAACGATAAGTGCATTCGGCTTTTCCGAGACACACATTGCGATTGTATCTTTTACTGCATAAATTGATTTAGGAAAAGTAAACTTGTCACTCCCAATTATTGAATTTAGCAAAGTTGTTCCGTATTCACTCGCATTATGTGATGTTTGATTCCAAACGGATTTTGGTTCTACAAGTTTTTCTGCCGCTCGGGCTAAAATCAATGCGCCCTTTTCATCCTTACCTACTATCGTAATTGCTCCTTTGGAAATCTCGTCCTTTATTCCTTGGTTTAGATAGTTTATAGCCCAGCGATTTTCCTTTTTGTTGTATGTACCAAGTTTGGCAGTCCCATCAGATAGTGCTGTAACAAAAGATTCTCTTTTTAGTTGCCACCGTCCCTCACTGCCGTCTTTTCGCATCGGCCATACAATATCAATGCCCTCAGCCGCAACCACAGATTTTCGATCTTCGTATAAGTCCAAAGGCTCACCAATCCCCACAATCGTTGCATTTTGATGATCTACAAATATAGGATAAAAGTGCTTGGGCTTATCAGCTCTGCGAGAAGCGGTTCCTCGTCGTAGCATTGAAAGCCAACTTACTTGTTGCGCTTCAGCGTCAGAGCCAGTAATTGAACTAATTTGGGTATCCAGCATATTATGCTCAGATTTTCTGATCGAGGCATCACCCAGCATTACAAAAAACAAATATTCCGCTACACGAGAAAACTGCGTTATTTCTTTCTTGCTTGTCCCAGTTCTGTTGCCTTTTCGAGACACCCCTTTTCGGTTTATTATGCTTGTTACCATTTGAATTCGTGCCTCAGGGAATATCTCTTCCAGCAAACATCCCAGGTGCAAATATTCTTTTTCGTCAATGGTGACAATTAGAGTGGAATTCTCAGGCTGCAATAACTTCTTTGCCAGCTTCAAACGTTTTTCCATCATAGACAGCCACTTGCTATGGCGATAAGCGTCAGAGCTGTCCACATAATCGTTATTGTATTTCCAATCCTTGGCCCCTGTGTTATAGGGCGGGTCGATATAAATGCAGTCCACCTTTTCTGCATACAGATACTCCAGCAACTGAAGGGCATGGTAGTTATCGGCTTCGATGAGGGTATGCCAAAGGTCGCTGTCTGGTGCATTCTCCACAAAGTCCAGCGGCTTCAGCGTGGGATAAATAGGCTCTCCAAATTCCGCAACAGCTACAATATCACTCAGCTGGAATGTTTTCTGCTCATGTGTTTCTCTGCGGTCACACAGTACAGTATCCCCATCAGTTTTCAGAACTGTATAAATATCACTGACATAACCGGTTTTCAATGCAACCTTGCACCCGACACGAACAGGTACATCATAAAGTGGTGTACATTCTGGCAAATGCTCTTCAAAAACCAAGCCGAACTTCTTCTGTTTTACAAGTTTATCGGTCTCCTGCATGATCCGCTCACGAAGTGCTGGATCGTCAATTTGCTGGATTAAGTCCTGTAAAAGAGCCATATTTTTTCTCTCATCTTTCTGTAATCGTTTTTTCTTTTATGTGGCACTGAATGTCCCGCTGCTTACAAAAATCAATGACCTGTTCAGCCGAATTGTTATAAAACTCTTTGTGCTGTGTGTAAGCAGTTACCTCTTTGCAGTAGTTGGTTCTGCCAAAGATAATCTTGTCAACAAAACCAACAGCCTCTAAAATTTCCTGCAAATTCTGCTCAATCAGGTTGGGGGTTGGGTATGGTTCTATGCTGACCCATGTCTTACACCCAGCATCGTGCAACGCTCTCAACGCTGCAAGACGGTCAGCATAGGAGGCAGCGCCCGGTTCCATTCTTTCGCGGTAGGTTTCGTTTAAGGAAATCAACGTGATTCCATGCTCGTTTTCTGGAGAAAGCTGCGCTAGCTCCAAAGGAAGAATCCCCTTGGTCAGGGTTGTACATCGAATACCTGCCTGATTCAACTTCCTAATAGCGGCAACACTCATTACGCTTATTTCTGGGTAGCCGTTCATAAAAGGGTCTGTTGAAAAGCAGAGGTGGACAGACTGTATTTTGTCGTGAAGTTTTGGTATTTCCTGATCCAGCAAGTCCAATGTGTTAGACACCAAATATGGCTCCAGCCACTGCTCATAGTCCTTGATTTGCCCAAAGCGCTTTTTTAAAAGAAAGGCATAGCAGGGAAATCTACACCCATGAGAGCAGCCTTGGACATGATTCATTGTATAATCACCATACTCAACACCAGTTTGGTAAAGCATGGTTTTGCGCGTTATAGTCTTCAAAGTTGTTTCTTCCTTAGTTCTGTCATTTATAAAGAGAGTACCTGTTCTCGCTTCCCGGTTTGAGGATTAAGAGCCATTCTCAGTGTAACGCCATACATACTCTTCAGTTCGTCCTTGATTTGATCCTTAAAACCATCTGAAGGAAAAACAGGATGAATACTGAGCAAATGCCACAGCTCGTTAAGAGGAACATCTTTGCAACCAGAAAACTCTCGGCTTAGGTACTTTGCTATGTCACTTACGGTAAAACAAGATTCATCCGTCGAAACAGTTAGTAACCCATTGGAACAAGGATTAAGATCGAAAGTTAATTGATCTTGATCGCCGTGATTGTGCTTTGTTGACGATTGTCCTCCGAAAACTTTCCAAGCGGAGCTTTTATAGAGTTTGAAGCCTTCTGGATTACTGGTACAGTGGACAAGACTATATACCTGAGAATTTACACTATTGTAAAAAGGAAAAGCCGACACAAAATATCTGCGGTTTCCTTTCAATTTCTTTATAATTTCTTCTACCCGTCTTTCATAGGCTTGCTTATCGCTACCATAAGGTACTAGGTTTTCAAAATCATCAAGATATGTGTGCGCGTATTTTTCCTTTGTTGCGGTTCGCTTGGCGCAGGTAATCGCTCTAACTGGATCAGAAACCATGTGGTTGATCAGCACCTCGCCCCAATTTCTAAAGAAGGGAAGAAGTGCGGCCCAATCAATAGATGCGTCATAAGGATCATATAAGAGAAAGTAGTGAAGATGATTCGCCTGATAGAGCTGAGGACCTACTGTTTTTAAGAACTCGCTGGCGTCAACAGACTGCGTGATGATTTGATAATTCCGTTCATTATTAGGAAGATGCTTTTTTAGTTCTTCAATCTTTGCTGCATCAATATCGTTCAAATAAATTTGTATTTCCTTATGAGGGTACATTCGTGCGACATCCAACAAATCTTTTGCTACTCGTACTGGAGTCCCATCTGTTAGCTGGCCAGTTTCTTCATTGATATAAACGCCGCTATTGCACATACAATCAATAAATACCAATGTGCTGCAATGGGCATTCAACATCAATTTTTGCGCCCAGGGCTTTATGTATTCCTCAATCAGTTCAAATTTCTTTATAGTGTGAGGCTTGGCACTGCTAATAACTTTTGTATTGTTTTTACTGGCCATAAACGCATCTCCTTACTATTCTGCGCTGTCTTCTATAAGAATTAACTCCATGATGTCTCCAATGTCGCAATTCATGGCTTTGCATACTTTCATCAGCACTTCCATACTGACATTTTCGTTCTTTGAAAGCTTTGTGATGGAAGCCCAACTAATTCCAGATGCAGCCTGAAGGTCCTTTTTCTTCATTTCCTTATCAATCAGCATCTTCCATAATTTTTTGTAACTGACTTCCAAAATAGTCACTCCTCTACCCAATATAAATGGCACTAATTTACTTAGAGTATATCACGATTCATTTCAATAAACAAGAGAATTTCTTCGCAAACACATGAATAATCTCTATATCCTACCCAAAAGCCGCCCGCAGGAGCATCAAATTCCTGCGGGCGGCTGTATTTGGCGAGGACTTACACTCGCCCTTTCAATCCGTTCTTCTTGGCAAGCGCACTGGCTGCCTGTCGGCGCTCGTCGGAATACGGCGCGGTCAGGCGAACAGCAAATCGCCTGCGGTCGATCTCAAAGGTCAGCCCGCCCTGTTCATCATCGTCGGTCTGCCTGCACAGGTCGGGATACGCCGCTGCGTACTTTGCCAGCCGCTTTTTGAGCGCGGTATTATGCGTCTGAATTTCAACGGTTTTGCTGGCTTCGTCAAAATAGATGCAGGTCGTTTTCTGCCGCTTGGTCAGTCCGGTTTTCATATTGCCTCCATTTCTGCCTGTTCTGCAAAAACAGGCGCATTTTCAAGATTTTTTCTCAACTCTACACCCGCAAAAGCGAGCTGCTTTTGGAACGGGGAGCGCCTAGATGATACGTTGCTCGATCTGGACGCTCCCATTTGATAAAATCCGTTTTTCTCAGCTCAACACGGCATCAGCGGGCATCGTCACGCATCACTGCTTTTTCTCTGCGCGGACGGAAGAAATGCCAGAGGTTACTGCGCTGGATCACATCCTCATAGCGTTGGACTTTTCCGCGAAGCTCTGCGTTTTCGCGTTCCAGATCCGATGTGCGGAGCTTACTGCGAACGGATTTATATTCGGAAAGCTCCTGCTTCAAACCGGCGATCTCTGCCTTGAGCTTTGCAATCAGCCTGTTCGCTGCATCCAGAGCCTTTTGCAGTTTGGTTTCCTTTTTCTCGACTGCAACGTACTTCTTTGCCGCTGTTGCCAGCGATTCATATTCAGAACGCTCCAATATCACCTTGGAGGAGAGCGGGACGGGCTTCGCCTCAATCTTTTCGATGGCTGCCACATCGATCTGCTGATTATGGATTTTCTCGATCTGCTTGCCGAGCGCCGCTGCCTGCTGCTCCTGCTGGCGGTTCTGCTCCGTGAGTTCTGCCAGCCGCGCCTGCTCCTGCTGTACCTTGAACTGCGTGACCGTCAGGTGTTCTTCGGAGCTGCCGCGCTCGCCGCGCTCTACATCGTCGTACCCGGCGTCGCGCATATACTGGAAGAAATCATCCTGCAAAACGCTGTAGGATTTTTTGAGAACGGGCTTGCCCTTCGCACTCAAAATCGGATTACCGTTCTCGTCCAGCGCAGGCTTGGAAACCCACTTCTTGCTCATGCTGACCTGCTGAATCGTTTCCTTGACCGTACCGCGAAGCGACTCGTCCTTGCAGCGCTTCGACCACAGGACTCGTTTCTCCACGACGGGGATATAGACCACATGAAGGTGGTAGTGGTACACGTCCTGTCCCAGTGCGTCGGACATGGCGCGGTTGCGCTCGTCGGCGTGCATGACTGCCGACAGGATGTACTGCTCACCGCCAACGATTTTAATTGCAGCTTTGTACGCATCGGTGTAAAATTGTTTTGCAAAATCATAGCCGCCGTGGTTAAAGAAGTACGCCGAGTTGACGTCGAAGATCAGCTCTCCGAATTTCTCGGCATCCGCTTTCAGACCGC
>CAVHYW010000012.1:0-51061 GCA_963640475.1 bacterium
ATATTCTGGCACACTTCACTGGCCGTTTCAATCCGGCCTATTGTTTGACGCTTACGGAAGGGAGCACTCAGGCTCTGCGCTTCTTGCTGCGCAGCAGCGTGACGGAGCCGAACAGGGACAGGCTCATCAGAACGACCCACAGGCCCATGTTGCTGTTATCCGCCGTGTTGCCGGACTTGACAGGCGTGGAGGGGGTCACAGAGGGCACCGTGGTGGACAGATTCTTGCCGCACACGTCGCACTTGTTGTCGTGGTTCTTGTCCACATGGGCAAGCTTGGCGGTGGTGCGGGTGTCAAGGATCGTGCCGCAGCGGTTGCAGACCAGATTCTCCGTGCCGGTGGCCGTGCAGGTGGCGGACTTCACAGTCTTCCAGCTGCTGGAGGGATGCTGGCAGGTGCCGGGATCCACCATGTCGCCGCACTTCACGTCAGCGCGGTCGCGGATGCGGATACGCGGCGCGATAGCCGTGCCGTCCGCCAGCGTGAAGGTGTTGTCATAGGAGGCCAGACCGACCACATCGATCTCGCGGCCCACCTCGGCATTCTTCACATCCTCGCTGGTGGTGATGTAGCCGTCGATAAACACGCGGCACTCGTTGCCGTTGGCATCCCGTACCATGATGGTCTGCACCAGACCGTTGGCCTTTTCGACCTTGGTGATAACGCCCTTGACCCGGATCAGGCTGCCCAGAACGCTGCCGTCATTGACCTGCGCGGCAGTGACATCCTTGGGTGCGGGCGCTGTGGCGTCAGCGATCTTTTCGATGCTGGTGACGGCCAGCTGACGCTCGCCCTGATAGGAGCTGGTGGTACCGGTGATGCGGACCTTATCGCCGATCTTGAAGTTGCCAGCCACGGGGAAGCAGTTGATACCGGCGGTATCATCCTGAACGTAGATGCAATCGAAGAAGGCGGTGTCCTTATCATAGCCGGAGGCGTTGGAGGTAACGATGGCCTCGATGGTGAACTTGACGCCCTCGTCCTTCTCGGCCTGCACCGCGGCGACCGTGCTGATCTTCACGGGGTTGAGCAGGTTGAGCAGGTTCTCGCAGATGCGGTAGTTGGAGTAGTTCTTCTCCGCACCGTTATCCAGCTGCGCCTGCACCTCGAAGTTGGACATGAAGGCCGCGCCGGAGACGACGATCAGGCCCTTGCCCGCCAGCTGCTCGGTGGCCATGACCATCAGGCGGTTGTCGTTCGCGGCATAGGCGTACTTGGGAGTACCGGCACCGCCCAGACCGTCGCTGTCAACGTCAATGGAGTAGGTGGTGGCGTGGCCGTAGACCACGGGGGACACGGTGGCGGGCAGGGTGGAGGCGGTGCTGCCGTTAGCGTCCACAGCATAGATGGATGCACCGCCGTAATGGCTGAACCGCTCGGTGTAGAGCTTGTCGAAGGGATGCTCCGCGTCGAAGATCACGCCGTTGTTCAGCGGGTTATCCATGTTGTAGCTGCTGAAGTACAGACGCCACTTGTCCACACCGTCGGCTGCGCTGCGGACGTCATCATAGGTGGCGTCGTCGCTGATGCGCAGGCTGGAGCCAAGGGCGGCCAGCACCTCATTCTGGGTGGCGGCCATGTGCTTGATGGCGGGGTTGTTCTGGATCACGTCGTAGTTTTCGTAGTTATCCGACCAACCGGCCAGGATCACGGTGCCGCCAGCGTCGTTGAAAGCGGTGATGGCGGCCAGCTCCTCGGCGCTGTACGTCTTAGGATCGGTCTGCGCGGCTGCCAGACGGCGGCTGGGCGCGGTGAGGATCAGTGCCTTGTACTTGGAGTTGGAGCAGGCGGCAATCAGATCGGCGCTGGTGTTCAGCTGCACGGTGCGCACGCTGTACTTCGAAGCCAGCTCGCCGAAGTTGCCCATGGAATCCTTATAGTAGCCGTTCACATACTCGTTGTAGTGGGAGGCATCGATGCCGATATACACCAGCTCATCCGCATTCAGGACATCCAGCGTGATATCCTTGGTGAAGGTGTAATCCTTGCCGTCCTGCTCGATCACCGCCGTTACGGTGATGGTCATGCTGCGGGCATCGGTGGGCGTCCACTTGAAGGGGACATCCAGCGTGCTGCTGGCGGCCACGGTATAACCGGTGGTGTCGGTGCCGATGACCTTACCGCCCTTGATGGCGTAGGTCAGGGACTTGACGGTGGCATCAGAGGTCTCGCTGTTGAACAGCGTGGTGGTCAGGGTCAGCTCCTCGTCGGTGACGGGAGTGGAAGTGCCGCAGACCAGATTGGAGATACCCAGCTTCAGGGTCTCGCCCACCCACACGGGAGCGGTCACAGCCAGATCGCCGTCCGCCTCGGTGACGCGGATGAAGTAGTAGCTGTAGCCGGAATCCAGCGTCACGGACAGCTCACCGGCAGCCAGCTCGGCGGCATTGTCCCAAGTGTGGGCGACCTTGCCGGAGTTGACGACCACTTCCACCTTGGCGATGGAATCGGTGGGATCGGGATCATTGACAGAAACACTGATATCCAGCTTCTGGGGAACCTCGGTGATGCTGCTGCCCATGATCTGGCCGTTGACGGAGTAGTTCACCTGCAGGTTCTTATCCTCGGTGGCATACATGTGCATGTCACGGATGGCCTGATAGATGCCCTCTTCCGTGAAGTTGTCGGTGAGGATAACGTCGCGGGCGTCGTTGGCGTTGCCCCAACGGCCCTTGTGGTTATCCTGATTGTTGGTGGGAGCCACATGCCAGCCCTTATCCAGCGCCATGATGTACTGCTCATAGCTGGGATAGTAGCCGCCGGCACCGATCTGACCCTCGCCATTGCCGACCTCCACCATATACATGCGGCTGTCGATCACGGGATCCCAATAGGCGAAGTCGGAGAAGTTGCCGAAGGTGGTGCCGGGGTGGTTGAACTGGCTGATGGAGTCCACGCCCTCGCTCTGGCTCAGCAGGGCGTAGTAGGCCTTCATACCGGCGTCGCTGGTCTTGTTGTTCAGCGTCTTATTGTTGCGGGAGACGATACCGGGGGTATTGAAGGTGTTGATATGGCCGGGGCCGCCGGACCATGTCATCTCAAAGCCGCCGATGGCAATGATGTTGCTGTGGGTGGCGTTGAAGTTGTCGATGGTGCTCTTATAGGTGTTCCAGGTATTCTGGCTGTCGGCGGAGGCGAGGCTCATGTCGTACAGCGCACCCTCGGGGTTGGCGTTGGAGGTGGTGTCGAAGTAGTTGGAGTGGTCGGTGAAGGCCACGAACTGAACGTTGGCACTCTCGGGCAGATTGGCAACGTAGTCCAGTGCGCTGTCCAGTGTGCCGGAGCCGTCGGAGTACTGGGTGTGGCTGTGGAGCTGGCCGAAGTAGGCGGTGAACTGCGCCTTGCCGACGGTGAAGCTCCATGTCTTGGTGACTTCCTTGCCGTCGTCGGTACGCTTGACGGTCAGGGAGACGACCACCTTACCGTCCGCCATATCCTGAGCGGGGGTATAGGTGACCTTGCCGGTGGCCGCGTCATAGGCGGGCTTGACCTCCACACCCTGTACCATCATGGTGATGGTGGGATTCTCGTGTACGTTGACCAGTGTTGCGCCAATGTCAGGACGCTTGTCGTTCAGCGTCTGGGCGTTGGCGGCGGGGAACACATCCACGATGGAGGGCTCATCCACCACGGGGATCTCGACGCGGCCTTCGAAGGAAACGCCCTTCTCGTCCGTACCGGAAACGGTGATGGTCAGCTTGTCGCCCACGACCTTATCCTTGGAAACGGTAACGGTGTAGCTGCCGCCCTCAACCTCGGTGACGGTCAGGGCATCATTCTCGCCCAGCTTTGCGCTGATGGTCTTGACGCCGAAAGGCGCGTCAACGCCGAAGGGCAGCGTGTAATCCTGACCGAGGTAGGCGTCGAGGGAGTTGTCGAACCAGACAGAGGGATCGTTCACGATGCCGTCATTGACACGCACGCCGTCCGCCACGGGATAGAAGTTGAAGGAGTAGATGGTGTAATCCAGCTTACCATCCTTGCTGTACATGCTGTAAGTCTTGAAGCTGTCGCTGTAATACTCCAGCCACTGGCTGTGGCCGCTGTACTTGGCGACACGGCTCTCCATCTCGAAGCCGCCCACGCCGCCGGAGCAGGTACGCACCAGCCAGTCGGCGTCGTTGGTGGTCACGCCCGCTTCGGAGAAGTCCTTGCTGTAGAAGGCGTTGTTGCCGGTGCCGTTGGAGCACAGATAGCCGTAGGTCTCGTTATAGAAGCGCAGGTATTCGCCGTTTGCCTCCACGGTGAAGATGGCGGCACCATTGCCCATGATGAGCTTGCCGTTTTCGATCACAGTGGTGCTGGACTTTTCGATCGACTGACTTTTGTTCTCGGCGGCCAGCGCAGCCTGTGCAGCGGCGCTGTAGATCACGACCTTGTCGCCGGCCTTGGGCAGCGCGCCGGTGTCGGGCGTGTCGGAGCCGTCGTCAACTACCAGATAGAACTGAATCTCGAAATATTCACCAGTTGTATTCTGATTATATGCGCTCCAAGTGTCTTTGTCGGAGCGGTACTGGATGCGGTAGCCGGTACGCGCGGTATTGTCCACATAGAAGAGACCGACCTTGCCGTCAATGGCAGTAACTTTCCAGTTGGGGTTTACTTCGCCCAAAGGCATGCTGGTAAAGCCTGTGCCCATGGCCAGTTTCTTGCCGTCGGCGGTGGAGAAGGTGTAGGTGCCGTCAGCGTTGACGCCTACCGTCCAGATATCCGCCTTAGTGTAGCCGGACAGCTTGCCGTCGGCCAGCGTAACAGCGGTGGCTTTGTTATAGTAGCCGCTGTAGTCGGTGGACAGAGCCTTCATGCTGGCGGGGTTGAAGACCACCACGGTGTCGCCGTCAGACAGGCTGGTGACGATGCCGCTTTGACGGATCTTGTAGAAGCAAACTCCAAAAGTGTTGCTGGTTGTGTTCTGATTGTATGCGCTCCAAGTGTCTTTGTCGGAGCGATACTGGATGCGGTAGCCAGTGCGGGCGGCATTGTCTACATAGTAGAACCCGGCCTTACCATCGATGGCAGTAACTTTCCAGTTGGGGTTTACTTCGTCCAAAGGCATGCTGGTAAAGCCTGTGCCCATAGCCAGCTTCTTGCCGTCAGCGGTGGAGAAGGTATAGGTGCCATCAGCATTGACACCTACCGTCCAGACATCGGCTTCGGTATAGCCGGTCAGCTTGCCGCTGGTCAGCGTAACGGCGGTGGCTTTGTTATAGTAGCCGCTGTACTCGGTAGACAGGGCCTTCATGTTGGCGGGGTTATAGATCACGACCTTGTCGCCGTTCTGGAACAGCGGAGCCTCGGCCTTCACGGTGTAGGCGAAGGTGGCCACGTCGCTGTCATCCATGCCATCCTTGGTGGCCTTGACGGTGAAGGTGGTGTCCGCGTCGACCTTCACGGGAGCGGTGTACTCCGTATAGTCACCGGTGGTCTTGTAGAAGATCTTTGCGCCGTCGGTGGAACAGGCAAAGGCGACCTCGGTGCCCTTGGTGATCTCACCGGCAGCGGGGGATGCGGTGGGGGTGGCGACCTTTTCAGCGGGGGTCACGGCATCCACATAGTTCTTGACCTTCGCCAGCTTGTAGAACGTCATGCCGAAGTTCGTTTCGGACGCGCTAGAGGTACGGAACGCACTGAACTCGGGCGTTGTCGCACCGGTGTTGCTGTTTTTGTACAGATAGTACTCCAGATACACCGGAACGGTGTCGCCGGTGACCTCGGTGAACATGTAATAGGAATTGTTCTCCGCATTGCAGGAGGTCAATTTCCAATTTGAATATCCGTTACCGGAAACGTTCAGGTTATACTTGGTTTTGTTGCTTACCACGGCCGTATTCATCGCCAGAGTGTTTTCACCCTGTACGAAGGTATAGGTGCCGTCGTCATTCTTGGTGACCGTCCAGACCAGCGCATCCATGGAACCGGCGGTCAGAACGTCTTCAGCCACGGTGGCGGCCACGGGGGTCAGGTAATACTTGCTCAAAAGGGTAGAGCTGACAGCGTAACCGCTGCCTGCGTTGTAGATGACCACCTGATCGCCGGTGTTGATGGTGTCTGCTTTGCGGTACTCGTCCACCAGATTGTAGGCCTTATAGGTGAAGATGGCTTCCGCGCTGTCGTCCATGCCATCCTTGGTGGCCTTGACGGTGATGGTGCAGGAGGTCGTGATGGTCACAGGGCCGGTATAGTCCTGATATACGCCGTCGCCGATCTTGTACTGGAG
This sequence comes from bacterium, assembly GCA_963640475.1. Lineage (GTDB taxonomy): Bacteria > Bacillota > Clostridia > Oscillospirales > Oscillospiraceae > Vescimonas. The sequence goes on from CAVHYW010000012.1 coordinate 6,218, forward strand.
CTTTGCACCCGCAGTAGCACATTCAAAGGCGACGGTATCGCCGACCTTGATATCACTGGAAGCAGTGCCGGTGGGGGTGGCAACCTGCTCGGTCACACCGCCGGTGGCGGCTGTACCACGAATGACAATGTTATTGATGTTGCTGACGCCACCGCTGGCAACAGTGCCGCCATTCACACTGGTGGTGCCTATCATCAAAACTTTCAGCGACAGAGTTTTGCTGATGGCTTCCGCAGGGAGAGCCAGATCACTGAAAACATTAGATAGAGATGTCGATGCGATCGTAATACTCCCGTTAGGAACATCTGTCCAAGTCGTTCCGCTGTCAACAGAGTATTGCAGCTTGAAGTTGGCAGGACCGGTCTTGGAGGAGCGCATCTTGGCAGAGAAGGTAAGCGACGTATAATTGGAAGTGTCCAATCCGTCGATCTGCCAATAGCCGCCTTTATCCCAAGGCGATGAAGCCAAAGACTTGGTGGAATATCCGGTCAGTGCCGCACCGCTGAGCGACAGGGAGCCGGAACCTGTCGTTGCATTTGCGGGTAAAGATTCCGGCGCTGCTGTGAAGTCCCATGCCGCAATCATTGCCGTTGTTTCCGTCTCCGTCGCAAATACCGACACCGGCAGCAGCGAGAGCAGCATCACCAGTGACAGCAGCGCGGAGAGGACCGCTTGCTTGTTCGTCATTTCATTCATAAACCTCCAGTCTCTTTTTCCTACTCGGCCCTTTCCGCGCCCTGTCTCCTTTCTGATACAGACAGAAAAACCGCCCCACCTGCACAGGGCAGGCGGACGGCGATCCACAAATTCAGGAGGGTATGCTTGATTGCCGAATCTCAGGCGAAACTTGTCCCAAATCGTGGATAGTGCCAAAAACCGGAGCAGACCTTTCGTGTTGATAATTATATTGTACCATATCTTTCCGCCAAAAGCCACCCCTAAATCAGCATTTTTGTAAAACCTTTTTCGCCGCTTTGTAAGACCTGCGTCAAGCGACGCGGTATTGACATCGGGCGGTGAACTTGCTATGCTGGTAAAAACAAAAACGGAGGTTTTCCGGATGAAACAGACCCTTTCCCGCGCCACACCGGCTCAGTGGTGGCAGAAGAACCGCGTCAGCTGTCTGGTTCTGGCCGCGGCGCTGGTGCTTTTTATCGTCGTCCGCGCCATCGCCGTGCCGGAGGAGGAAAACAGCAGTCAGGCCGCAGAATACGCGGAATATGAAAACGGCGTCATCACCGCCGTGCTGACGGACAATACCTTTACCGATCCGGCGGCGGATAACGCCCTGCGGGGCGAGCAGCTGCTGCTGGCAGAGGTCAAGACCGGCCAGTACAAGGGCGAGACCTTGCAGGTATACGGCTATGTGGGGCCGCTGTACGGCGGACAGCTGAAGGTGGGCGACGGCGTCACGCTGCTGATCTCCACCTATGCCGACGGTACCCACACCGCCACGGTATATGAGTACAACCGTCTGCCGTCGCTGGTGGTGATCGTGGCCATGTTCCTGATCGCCACGGTGGCCGTGGGCGGAAAGGTGGGCGCGAAGTCGCTGGTGGCGCTGGCCATAACGCTGGTGTGCCTGTTCTGGATATTGATCCCGCTGCTGATGAAGGGCGTGCCTACGCTGCTGACGGTGTTTCTGGTGTGCGCCTATATCACGGTAGTGACCATGGTGATCCTGGGCGGCGTGCAGCGCAAGACCGTGTGCGCTACGCTGGGCACCATCGCCGGAACGGCGCTGTCGCTGCTGTTTGGTCTGGCTGCCCAGAGCCTTGCCCGTGTGGACGGCCTGCGGCTGGCGGACGTGGAGCCGCTTCTGCAGCTGCGCCAGACCGGTACGCCGCTGGGTTTGCGGGGCCTGCTGGTGGGCGGCATCGTCATCAGTGCGCTGGGCGCGGTGATGGACGTTGCCATGAGCATCGCCTCCGCCCTGACGGAGGTGCATGCCGTCGCTCCGGATCGGGGCGCCAAGGATCTGTTCCGCTCCGGTATGAACATTGGCCGCGATATGGTGGGTACTATGACCAATACGCTGATCCTGGCCTTTCTGGGCAGCGGCTTTGCCCTTATCATTTACCTCTATTCGCTGGGTCTGAGCCCCTATCAGCTCATCAGCTCGGCCTATCTGACCATCGAGGTGGTCAGCAGCATCTCCAGCAGCATCGGCGTGATCCTGTCGGTGCCGCTGACGGCGCTCATCAGCTCGGTGATCCTGACAAAGGGAAAGGCGTGACCGCGCCGGCATGCATAATGGAAAGAAAACAGGTATTCCCCGGCCGATGGCTGGGGAATACCTGTTTTCAGAAAGAGAAAAGATCTTGGTAAACGGTATCGTTTACAGGTTCTTCTCGTAGGACTCGATCATCTTCTTGAACGTGTGACCCGTAGAAACTTCGGGATCGTCAGCCGGTGAAAACGCCGCGACCACCTGCGGCACAACGGTTTGCGCCGCAGCCTGCCGCCGCAGGCTTTGCAGGTGCTTTTCGCAGCTTTCACCGGTGAATATCTTGATATCCAGACGGAGGGAACCGTCCTCCTCCGGTGTGACGAAAATTTTGTCGATATAGCGGGTCACAAATTCCTTGGTGATGACGCCCGCGGCAGCGTCCTTCTGGGCGCTGCGCAGGACGGTGCGGATGGTGTCAAGCTGCTGCTTCATGTTTCCGGCGGATTCCTGCTGGGCGGTCAGCTCATCCAGCTGGGCTTGCAGCATTTTGGCTTCCGCAGAGCACTGCTTGTTCATGGCGAGGAAGTCCGCGTCGTCCAGTTTGCCCTGTGCGTTATAGGTCAGCAGCTTCATGCGCTTTTGCTCCACGGTAGCCAGCTTCTTATACAGCCCGGCGACTTGAGCGTCCAGCCTGCCGCCGCGATCCAGAGAGCGGTACATCTCCACATACGCTTCGATCAGGGCTTCCGCGCTGGCCTCCGTGTCGCGGAACACGTCCAGCAGCAGGGGCTTGATCTCGTCCTCGTAGATGGGGAAGGAGCCGCAGGAGTCCGCACCGTTTTTAATTTTGCCGGAGCAGACCCACTTGCTATTTTTGTGACCCTGCTTGTCCTGAGACTCCCGGCGGTAGTAGGCGGTGCCGCAGCAGGTGCAGAACAGCTTGCCGGTCAGCAGATTGGCATGGTTGCAAACGCCCTGCCGGTTCTTTACATCGTCGCTGCGGCGGCGGAGAATGGTGTTGGCCTGCTCCCACAGCGCCTCGGACACGATGGCGGGCACGATCTCGCCCGTCTCGTCCTTGAACATGACCCATTCCTCCGGTGGCAGGAACTTCTGCTTTCTGGTGAACATGTCCACCACCTTGACCTTGTTGCCCACATAGTAGCCCTTATATTTGGGGTTGGAGATCATGTTGGACATGGTGGAGTGGGCGATCTTCCTGCCGTTGAGATTACGGTAGCCTTTCTCCCAGAACAGCGCTTCGATCTGCTTCATGGAGTATTGATCGGTGGCGTACAGCTCAAACAGCTCCCGCACCATGGGAGCCTGCTCCTCGTCGATGACAAGGCGGCGGTTCTCCTTGCGGTAGCCGAAGATGCGGCTGTTGCCCAGCACCACGCTGTTTTTGATGGCCTGCTGATGGCCGAATTTCACGCGGCTGCTGAGCTTGCGCAGCTCGTCCTGCGCGATGGAGGACATGATGGACAGCCGCAGCTCGGAGTCCTCGTCAAAGGTGTTGATGTTGTCGTTCTGGAAGAATACGCCTACGCCGCAGCCGAGGAGTTGTCGGGTGAACTGAATGGAGTCCAGCGTATTGCGGGCGAAACGGGAGATCTCCTTGGTGATGATAAGGTCAAAGGTATCCTCCGCCGCGTCATCGATCATGCGGTTGAAGTTCTCCCGGTGTCTGGTGGAGATGCCGGACAGGCCCTCGTCAATGTAGCCGGGGACGAACGTCCACGCGGCGTTCCGGCGGATGAAGTCCTCGTAGTATTGGATCTGGTTGCCCAGCGAGTTCAGCTGCTCGTCGGACTCGGAGGACACGCGGGCGTAGTACGTTACCCGCAGGGGAATGTCGTATAAGCTCTTTGTCCGCAGCTGCTGCCGGATGTTGTGAATGTCCATGATCGCACCTCGCAAATGAGTTCGTATTATCATGTCCTGCATTGTAACAAATGAAACAAGAAAAATGAATAGAAAATGTTCCCTGCGGAAAGACTTGCCACAGGGAACATTTATTTTTGAAGAATTGACCGAAATATAGAGCCGTGAGATCCGAGGTAATGCGTGCGTATGAGAAGGAGGCCAGGTGCATGGCAGGGCATATACAGGCGCGGAGCGGAGCGTATCGCTGGGGGATGCTGACATGGTTCAATCAGCTGCTGCTGGAGCAGGGCACCATCACCGAAGCGGAATTTAGGCAAATGCGGCTTGTGATCGAAAAGGGAATGAGAGAACCGGACAAAAGCAGAGCCAAGTGATCCTTCTTCACTTGGCTCTGCCTTTTATAAAGGAAATGAGCGAGACACCTTGTGTCTCGCTCATTTAGCAGTTGGCTTGACTTAGAACTCCTTCTTCTTGCCGATGACGATGGCGCCGCCGGTCACAGACAGGAGAGACAGACCGACATACAGGGCGATACCTGCATCGAAGGTCTTACCGGACTGGATGTCCTTTGCGGGGGTGGTAGAACCGCCGCTGGTATTGCCGCCGGAAGTGGTCTCGGTGCGCTTTACATAACCGCAGACAGAGCAGGTGCTGACCGTAGTGGTCGTCTTGCCGACAGTCTCGCTCTTGGTGGTGAACTTGTGACCCTCGTTGTCGAGGTGAGCGGTGCAGTTGGCGTCAGTGCACTTATGCCAGTGGTTGGTCTCGTCACGGAGCCACTTGCTTGTGTCAGCGGTGTGCTGGTGATCCTCGCTGACGGTGCCGCCGATGGCGTAGCCACAGGTCTTGCAGGTCTCAACGCCGGTGGTTTCGTTCTTATCGAAGTCATGCTTGGCGCGGGAATCCTTGATCTCAGTGCCGCAGACGGTGCAGGTCTTGAAATGCTCAGTAGCGCTGGTGACATAGTCGCCGGGGGTGTGATCCTTCTTCGCAATGGTCAGCTTGTCGAGCGTGGTAGCAGTTTCACCCTTATCGTCAGCGAAGATGCCCTTGCACTGGGAGCAGGTCCAATAAGCCTCGCAGCCGGTAGCGGTGCAGGTGGCATCCTTTTTCTCGGTCTTGGTCAGCTTGTGGCCCAGAGCGGGAATGGTAGCATCAGCCAGAACGATCTCGTTCTTGCCGTCCTTATCACTGAAGTGCTTATTGCACACGGTGCAAGTCCAGTATTCGATGTTGCCGGTGGTGGTGCAGGTGGCAGCAATGGCGCCGGTCTTGATCAGCTTGTGAGCGGCGGGGATCACCAGCTTATCAGCGGTGGTCTCGTTCTTGCCGTTCTTGTCGGTGAACAGCTTGTCGCAAGCCTTGCACTGGTAGTGTTCCTTGGTGCCGGGTGTGGTGCAGGTAGCGGCGACCTCGGGAACATTCTCCAACTCGTGGGCCTTCGTGGTGGCCAGCTTGTCGAGAGGGGTCTCGTTCTTGCCGTTCTTGTCGGTGAACAGCTTGCCGCAGACGCTGCACTTGTAGTGTTCCTTAGTGCCGGGCTTGGTGCAGGTGGCGGCAACAGCAGCGACCTTCTCCAGATTATGAGCCTTCTCGGTGGTCACTTTGGTGAGTACCTTCGTGGCGGCCTGATCCTCAAAATTCTGCTTGCAGACGCTGCAGTGATAGTAAGCGACGTTGCCGTCCTTTACACAGGTGGCCTTGACCTCAGGAACGAAAGTCAGGGTGTGCTTGGCAAGGCTGCCGAACTCCGTGTGGCACAGGTCGCAGACGGCCTTCTTGGTGCAGGTAGCGGCCTTGGTGGAAGCGCAGGCTTCCTCGCGGAGCTTGGCATGGCAGCCGTTGCAGGTCACTTCATGCTTGTCGCTGCCGGAAATGTGCTTGTAGGAAAGAGTGCCGTCATGCTTCGTCGTATCGACAGTACCATACTCAAAGGTAGTGGTGCCCTTTACGCCGCACATGGTGCAGGAATAATAGTATACTGCCTTGGCGTGGCAATTGGCCGCGCTCTTCAGATAAGCCGCAGAGGTATCCTGCTTGGTGAAGTTGTGAGAAACCTTGTCCGTGGAAACCTTCGTTACCACCTTGGTGTGGGCTTTATCGCTCCACTTGGTATGACAGTCGCTGCACTCCCAGTACTCGATGTTACCCTCGGCCTTGCAGGTAGCGGCCTTCGCAGGATGATTGACAATGTTCTTATGCTCGCAGTTCACAACGGTGACCTTGCACTCGGCCGTATAGCTGCCGTCTGCGGTGGTCACGGTGATTGTCGCGGTGCCGGCCTTCTTGGCCGTAACGGTAACAGAAGCGCCGGTACCGCTGATCGCGGCGATGCTGGCGTCGCTGGTCTTCCAGGACACGGTCTTGTTTGTGGCATTATCCGGCTTAACAGTTGCCGTCAGCGTCGCGGAGTTTGCCGCGGCATTGTTGATCGCCAGAGACAGAGCAGTCTTGTCAAGGGTAACGCCAGTGACCGGGCGGATAATGACGGTCTTGACAGACACCACATCCGTAGACAGTACGACGTCTGCGCCATCGAAAATTTTCAAGTTGCTCAAAGAAAACTCTGCTGTCTTTTCAACGTTCTCCTTCACGGTAAAATTGACTTTCAACTCATGGGCGGGAAACTCCCGAGTATCCCGATCTTTAAGGTTGGCTACAGAGAGTCTCACAATATTAGCATTAGCCTTCAACTGCGACATGCTCACCGAATTAAAACCGGCATCTGTAATAGCATCCAAAGAAGTATCATTATTATAGATAAAGACATCGCTGTCAATATTCAATTCAAGAGAAAAACCTCTCGTTGAAAATTTAGGAATCCCAATCGTCACGGTTACGATATCTCCCGCAACAAGGCTATCCAGAGATTTGCCATTTGTTGAAGCCTTCAGGGTGACCGTACCAGCGGCAAATGCGACCGTCGGCAGCAGCGTCAGCACCATCAGTAATGACAAAAACAGTGCAACGACTTTTTTCATTTCAGACCCTCCATAAAAAATATAAAATTAAAATGATAATCCAAGTTTATGTGGAGCAGAGGTCGAAACAGTAGATAACATCAAAGATGTCAACCTCGCCGTCGCCATTGATGTCGGCCACTGCGATCTGTTCCGGAGTCAAGATTTCATACGTCCAATCGAATAACGTGAGCACATCAAAAATGTCAATCTCGCCGTTACCGTCCACATCGCCAAGAAGGAAGCTGTCGCCGCTGTATTTCACTGTGGGGTTGTCCAGCGTAACAGTGTGGCGATTGTTGATGCCGCCCTTTTGGTCATCCCAACCGATGGAAGGATCCGCGGACACGCCCAGCGTGTAATCCACATTTTCCTGCACACCGCCGGGAACGCTGACCGTGAAGGTGTAGATCCATGCCTCGCTGGTCAGCATACGGGTGGGGACCGCATTGCCGTCTTTGACAGAGTTGGGAGGGACCGTTCCGGCCAGGATCGCCGAAAAGGCGGTCATGTCGCTGTTGAAGTTCCCGCCAAGGCTGCCGTCCGTGCCGGCAATGAGACCCAGCTCAAAAATGCCGTCAAGACTGCCAGTAACCGCGTCAGCGGAATAAATGATGTCCTTGTTTATCACTTTTTTCGTAAACGTGGTGCCTGCGGGGCAGGTCAGCGTAAACTGTGCGGCGCCGATCATGGTGCCGTCCTCCGGAGCTAGCGAGACCCGATAGGTCAGCTCCTCCGCGTGCGCCGCGACGAGCGCCTTGATATCGCCGTCCAGTTCGATCTTCAGAGTGACATTTCCGGAGTTATCTACCCCGGTCGCCGCGTTCGCCACAGTCACCAATGATAGCACGATGGCGATCAACAGTTTTTTCATTCTGCGATCTTCCTTTCTCTTATGTGTAGTTTTATCACGCAAGGCCCGTCGTTCTGAACGCACGAAGATGGAGAGAGGTCGGGAAAACCCTCTCACGCCATGGAAAAGCAACGGCCTGAACACCGTTTTCAGGTGAAAAGAAAAACGCACAGCCAAACCCGGCTGTGCGTGAAATAAACATTTCCTGCTGTGGCTTCGGGAATGGCAAAGCCCAAGAGCAGCGTATCTCGTATCTGACTTATCCCGGCGCTGCTACAAGCGCGGGCATCACAGTGACCTTCTCGCGGGGCATCTCACCCCATTCCGCCGCCAGTCCGCAAGAGACCGGCACGCTGTCTTATATGTACTTGATGTGCTTGTCAGATTCAGTGTAACATACTTGCCGAAGAAATGCAAGGGGGATTAAAGGTGCGCAGGGCACAAAAGTTTCCCTTACTGCGGTCTGTGGCCGGGTATCCTCTGGAAACCGCGCCAGTGGAGCGTTGGTACTTATTTCCGAGACGCTTTTTTCTTCCGGACGACCACAACAACAATAATGGCTGCCGCGGCCACCGCCAGAAGGATCCATAGCACCGTGAGCGGCGCGGCACCTTCTGCGTCGCCGGGCGTGCTTGCGTCAGCGCCATCACCGGTATTACCGGGTTCCGCGGTGTCGGCGCTATCGGCGGATGGGGCGTCAGGACTGCCGTCCGCTGTGGAGCCGCCGGTGTTCGCGGCATCGGCGCCGTTTTCGGTGATAACGGGAGTTTCATCGATCACGGGCGGTTCGTTCGCGCTTGAGATCGAAACGGGCGTTGTGACGACACGGGCGGTATACACATCGCCGGAGCCATCCAGCGCGGCGATGAACTCCGCGCCCAGCGTATAAGTACCGGCCTTGTCGGCGGGTATGGTGGCCTGGATCGTAAGAATGGTGGCTGCTTGGGACATGCGGCGCTCTGCCGTCGTACCGGCGGCGGCAAAATAACCGGTCTGCGGGGTGTAGCCGTAGGTGGCAAATGCGCCGTCGGGCCGGAATTCATTGAACGCCAGATTGTCTACATAGTCAATGACGCGGTTGCCCTCGCTGTCCACCCAATCGCTGGCCAGGGCCATCCCGTCGGAGGGCTGCAATTGAACGCTGAACACGCCAAGCTCCTGTCCCTCAGGCGGCGTGACCGTGATGGAGTAGGTGACGGTGACGGTATCGCCGCTGACCTTCGTGTCAGTAGGCGTGATCGTACACTGTGCCGTACCGGGCAGGATCGCCGCATAGGCGGTGACCGGCAGCGACAGCAGCAACAGCAGGGCGGCAAAGACCGATAGCAGACGTGTAACAGTTCGATTCATAAGAACTCCTCTTCTGTTCCCGTTGGGGCAAAGTAAAAAGCCTTTGAAACCTTGCGGTTTCAAAGGCTTTTTGATGGTGCGCGAGGCGGGACTTGAACCCGCACGCCCGTAGTGAGCACTAGAACCTGAATCTAGCGAGTCTGCCAATTCCACCACTCGCGCAAACAACGTAGTTGATTATAACCGATAAGCTTGTATTTGTCAACAGCTTTTTTCGATTATTTTCATCTTTTTGAGAGGGTGGTGCGAGCGATGGGACTTGAACCCACACGTCCTTACGAACACAGGCACCTCAAGCCTGCCTGTCTGCCGATTCCAGCACGCTCGCAAATCGTCAGCCTCTCAATCGTACCTGCTTATTATACCAGACCGCCTATATTTGTCAAGTCTAAAATTTCCTGCACTTATACCTGTGAAAGCACCTGTCCGATGGGCCCGTCGATGACCAGATCAGCGCCGATGTCCGCGCTTACCGTGCCCTTGTTGATGACCACCAGCTTATGTCCTCGGTAGTAGCGCACCAGACCCGCCGCCGGATACACCACCAGCGACGTGCCGCCGATGATAAGCATATCCGCGTTGTGGATGTACCGCAGGGCCTTATCCATCACGTCCTCGTCCAGCCCCTCCTCGTACAGCACCACGTCCGGCTTGATGTCGCCGCCGCAGGTGCATTTGGGCACGCCGGTGCTGTGAAGGATGGCGTCCAGCCCGTAGAACTTATGGCACCGCTCGCAGTAGTTCCGCAGGACGCTGCCGTGCAGCTCCAGCACCTCACGGCTGCCGGCCTTCTGGTGCAGACCATCGATGTTCTGGGTGATGACCGCCTTCAGCTTGCCCTCCTGCTCCCACTGGGCCAGCTTGCGGTGGGCGGCGTTGGGCTGAGCGTCGGGGGCCAGCATTTTCGCCCGGTAGAACTCATAGAACTCCGCCTTGTGGGCCATGTAAAAACTGTGGCTCAGCATGGTCTCCGGCGGATAGCGGAACTTCTGGTGATACAACCCGTCCACGCTGCGGAAGTCCGGGATACCGCTTTCGGTGGAAACACCCGCGCCGCCGAAAAACACGATGTTATCGCTGCCGTCCACCAGCTCTTTCAGTTTACGGATCTGCTCGTCCATTTGGGATACCTCCTTAGTCCACATAAGAGTTTTCGATTTTCACCACGGCGCGGTAATGGCCGTTCATATCCTCCACCAATCGGCAAATACGCTGGGCCACCTGCGGGCGGGTCAGCTGCTCGTCAAAGGGGATCACCGCGTCGAAGATCAGATTGGTATGGGTCTGGCCCGGTACCATGCGGAAATCGTGGATGGTGATACGGGGATCGATGGTCTTGACCAGCGCCGACACCTGCTCCCGGAGTGCCGTCACCTGCGGGTCGCCTACCACCACGGGATCCATATGGATCACCGCCTCGCAGTGCAGCTTGCGGGCCAGCTCCGATTCGATGTTGTCGATCACGTCGTGCAGCGCCAGCACCTGCCCATCGGCGGGCACCTCCGCATGGAGGGAGATGATCCGCCGTCCGGGGCCGTAGTCATGTACCACCAGATCGTGGACGCCAACCACGGTGTCGTGAGCCATCACCAGCGCTTCGATCTCCTTGACCAGTGCCGGGTCAGGGGCCTGCCCCAGCAGGGGACTGATGGTGTCACGGGCGGCCTGCACCGCCGACCATAGGATGAACAGTGCCACCACAAGGCCCACCCAGCCGTCCAGCTGCACATTGGCAAGCTTTCCCACAAACATGGACAGCAGCACGGCGGCGGTGGCCGCCGTATCACTGAGACTGTCGGCGGCGGTGGCGGCCATGGCGGCGGAGCCGATCTTTTTGCCCACTGCCTTGTTATACATGTACATATACAGCTTCACGGCTATGGAGACCAGCAGAATGGCCGCCGCCAGCCAGGAGAAGGTCACCGCCTCCGGATGGGCGATCTTGTCCACGGAGGTTTTGGCCAGCTCCGCGCCCATCAGCAGGATCAGACCCGCCACCACAAGGCCGGAGACGTACTCCATGCGCCCGTGGCCGAAGGGATGATCCGAGTCGGGCTTTTTGCCCGCCAGCCGGAAGCCCAGCAGCGTTACCACCGAGGAACCGGCGTCCGACAGGTTGTTGAAGGCGTCCGCCGTCACGGCGATGGAGCCGCTGAGAGCGCCTGCCGCCAGCTTTCCGGCGAACAGCAGCAGATTCAGGGCAATGCCCACGAAGCCGCACAGCGCGCCCCATGCCCGGCGCACGCCGCTGTCCGTGACCCGTTCCCGGTCGGGGATGAACCATTTTGCCAATAGAGAGATCATAACTACTCCTTCACTGCCTGTTTTTTGGCAGGATACACCCACCGCTTGGTCAGACCGTATACCAGCGGGATCATATACAGCAGCACGGCGTAGGGGATGGCCCGTTCGTCCACGCCCAGCATCACCAGCGGGATGCTGCACGCGATGTTCCACGGGATCAGGGCCGACAGCACGATGCCGCTGTTTTCCATGTCCACCGCCTGCTCATTGCGGTCGGTATAGCTGCGGTGCAGCAGCTGATTGCCCATGACGATCACCACCGACTGGTTGCAGAAGATCATGCCCGCGCCAAGGCTCACCGCCGCCGAGGCGGCAAAGCGGCCACAGCGGCCCGCCAGCCTCTCCACCAGCCCCGTGGCCCCCTTCAATACGCCGATGCCGTCCAGCAGACCCGCCAGCAGTCCGGTGGTGAACACCAGCGCCGCGGGCTTCACCATGGAGACGATACCGCCGCCGGAAAGAATGTCCTTTAACTGCCCGGTAGTGGGATAGTAGCCCAGCACGGCGGTTTTCAGCATCTCCCACAGGCTCATGCCCTGCACGAATACGCTGACCGCGCCCGCCGCCGCCACGCTCAATGCGATGCTGATAAGCACCGGCACCTTGACCAGCGGCAACACCAGCATGATGACTGCCGGCAGCAGTGCCCACAGGGAGATGACGGCGCTGTCCCGCAGGGCCTGCAATAAGCTCTCGTCCACCGCTGTGATGGGATGGCGCACCGACAGCACGGCGTAAACGCCGACGGTCAGCAGCACCGGAAGTACGCCGGTGCGGAACATGTTGTGGAGGTTGTCATACAGCTTCGTTTCCGTCTCCGCCGCCACCAGCGCGGCAGAGGAGGACGCGGGGGAACACCGGTCGCCGAAGTAGGCGCCGGACAGGACGGCGCCCGCCGTCACCGCCTCGCTGACGCCGCCGGAGCGGGCCAGCGCCATCAGCACGATACCCGCCGTGCCGATGACGCCGAAGGAGGTGCCAAGGGCATAGGCGATCAGCGCCGTCAGCAGGAACGCCACCAGCACGAACAGCTTGGGGGAGATGGCCTGCACGCCGTAGTAGATGAAGAACACAATGGTGCCGCTGGCACGCCACAGGGCCGTGATGGCCCCGATGAAGAGAAAGATCCGCAGCACGATCAGAACCCGGCGGCCCTCCGCCCACGCCATGTCCCACATGGCCCGCAGGCCGTGGCCCTGCTTACGGCCGTGGACGGCAAACAGCACAAGCCCCAGCGCCAGCGCCCACAGGAAGCTCTGCCCTGTAATGAGACAGGCCACCATAGCGCCCAGAAACAGGGCAAAGCAGAGAAGCGTGCCTTTCATTCCGCGCCCCGGATGGTCAGCGTCATCTGGCAGCACAGGCGGTCCAGATCCTCGTCCGTTCCGGCGGGCAGCCGCAGCTTGCCGCCGCAGCGGCGGCAGACCAGATCCACCGCGTCACGGTGTACCTGAATACCGTATTCCGCGCTGCCGCAGGAGCAGCGGATGCCGCCCCGGGCGGCGATGTCCTTCAGCTCCGACAGCACCTCGTACATAATGACGTTATCGGTAAAGGCTTCCTTTTCCTCACATTTTTCCTTCTCCGCCCGGATGGCCAGCTCCTCCATGGCCCGCTGCACCTGCGCGGTGTCGCCGGCATAGCAGCATAGCTGCTTCGTTTCCGGGCAGGCCAGCCCTACGCCCCGGCCCGTCAGGATGGCGTTTGCGTCCACCTCTGCCTGATGAGTGCCGCCGCACAGACCGCAGGGTACCCACAGCCGGAACTTGATGCCGTCAGTCTGGATCTCCAGCTCGCTTTCGCCGCACTCGCAGGTGATGCGGGCGGCGGCCGCCTGTAAAGCAAAGGCGCTGCGGCTGCCCAGCACCGCCTTGCCGCATTGGGGGCAGATGTAGCCAAAACTGCGCATTTCTTCCATCTATCGTTCACCTCATTATATAATGTAACGGCTTCATTATACGCTATGCCTTGGGGCATTTCCAGCCCCAAACGGAGATTTTTCTCCGACCGGGATGATAAGCGCCGTGTCGGCTGCGCGGCTGGCCTTCCACATATTGGTGCTTCTGTCTAAGCCCATCGAAATGTATTCATAGGGTATCGACAAAAACGCCTTGAAAATAACGGAGGATTCTGGTAATTTGTTATGCAGCAGGGCGATAGCTCGTGGAATATCACGAAACGCGCCCAATAATTGGAGAGAGGAAATGAGAAGCGATGGAAACCAACCCCAAAATACTGCTGGCCGATAACAGCGAGGAATTTCGATTATTGCTGCGCCGGACACTGGAGGAGACCGGAGAGTTTCAGGTCGTGGGCGACACCGGCGACGGCGACGAGGCGTGGGAGTTGATCCAGAAAACGAAGCCCGACGTCGTGGTGATGGACATGATCCTGCCGGGACTGGACGGCATGAGCCTGCTGCAAAGGATACCGAAGGAGATCAAATGCATCGTGCTGTCAGCCTTCTGCAGTCAGGCCATGGTGCAGGAGATGATGCGGATGGGCGCGTGGTACTTCATCCCAAAGCCCGCCCACATGGACTCGCTGCTGGATCGCATCCGGCAGGCCACCCATGACGGCAATGTGCTGTCGCTGCCCACGCTGGAAGCGGAAGTAACGGCCATTCTCCATGAGGTGGGGGTTCCGGCGCATATCAAGGGCTATCAGTATGTGCGGGAGGCCATCATCATTGTAGTACAGAATATGGATGCCATCAACGCGGTGACGAAGGTGCTGTACCCGGAGGTGGCCAAGCGGTTCCACACCACACCCAGCCGGGTGGAGCGTGCCATCCGCCACGCCATCGAGGTGGCGTGGGACCGGGGCGACCTTGAGACCCTGCAGGGCTATTTCGGCTACACCGTCAACAGCGCCAAGGGCAAGCCCACCAACAGCGAGTTCATCGCCATGATCGCTGACCGTATCCGTCTCCGCCGCAAAAATCAGGGCCGATAACGAAATAAGCGCAAACGCACAGGGGCCGCGGCTCCTGTGCGTTTTTTCCTGTATGATTGGTAAAATGCACAAGTAAGAGTTGACATAACGGGGAATCATGGAGAAAAAGTGTATGAAAACACTGAAAGGGTAAAAAAATGTGAAATTTCTATTGACAAATTAGCTCGCGCTAACTATAATATCCGCGTGGTTAGAAAGGGCTAACCATTTTTTGACCATGATAAGTTAGCGTGCGCTAATGATTGGATATCGACAGAAAGAAGGGAAAGCACATGATGCCGTTGACGTTGGCCGACGTGGGAAAGGAACAGATCATCCACCATGTAGGCGGAAACGAAGAGGTGCGCAGGCACCTGGAAAATCTGGGCTTTGTAGCGGGCGGTGAGGTAACGCTCATCAGTTCTCTGGGCGGCAACGTGATTGTCAAGGTGAAGGAATCCCGTGTGGCCATCAGTGAAGAGATGGCGAGAAAGATCATGGTGTAACTTTAGCTGGCGAAAAATCTGGCGATTTTTCTGCCAAAAGGATGCAGCCGCTGCGCGCGTCCTTCGGACACACTGGCGGCTGAGAAGTATTTTTCTGACGCACATGTCGTCAGAAAAATGATTTGAACGTTTCACCGCTTGCGAGCGGCGAACTCTGCGAGGCTTTTGAGTCGGTTTACTTGCGTTTTTACATTTTAAATTTTATATAAAAATATTGCGTGATAAGGAGGAGACACATGAAAACACTGAAAGAGGCCAAGATCGGCCAGACCGTGAAGGTGGTAAAGCTCCACGGCGAAGGCCCCGTCAAGCGCCGCATCATGGATATGGGTATTACCCGCGGCACCGAGGTGTACATCCGCAAGGTAGCCCCTCTGGGCGATCCCATGGAGGTCACTGTCCGCGGTTATGAGCTTTCCCTGCGGAAGGCCGACACCGAAATGATCGAGGTCGAGTAAAAAATTTTGTGTGACGGTTAGCGTCAGCTATCCGAAAGGAGCAAATATGGAAAAACAAATTAAAATTGCCCTCGCGGGCAACCCCAACTCCGGTAAGACCACGCTGTTCAATGCGTTGACCGGCTCCAACCAGTTCGTGGGCAACTGGCCCGGCGTTACGGTGGAGAAAAAGGAAGGCAAGCTGAAGAAGCACGATGACGTGACCATCATGGACTTGCCCGGCATTTACTCTTTGTCCCCCTATACGCTGGAGGAAGTGGTGGCCCGTAACTACCTGATCGATCAGCGTCCCGATGCCATCCTGAACATCATCGATGGTACGAACCTGGAGCGTAACCTGTACCTGACCACCCAACTGACCGAGCTGGGCATCCCCGTGGTCATCGCCATCAATATGATGGATCTGGTGAAGAAGAACGGCGACGAGATCAATGTGGCCGAGTTGTCCCGCCAGCTGGGCTGCCAGATCGTGGAGATCTCCGCCCTGAAGGGCACCGGCGTCATGGAGGCTGCCGAGGCTGCCATCAACGCCGCCAAGAGCGCCAAGACCGTTCCCATGCACACCTTCTCCGGCCCCGTGGAGCACGCCATTGCCCACATCGAGGAGGCCGCTGTTCACAGCATGCCCGAGGAGCAGCAGCGCTGGTACGCCATCAAGATCTTCGAGCGCGACGACAAGGTGCTGGCTAAGCTGAGCATCCCCGCCGAGACCATGGCTCACATCGAGACCGATATCAAGGCCGCCGAGAAGGAGCTGGACGACGACGCCGAGTCCATCATCACCAACGAGCGTTACGTCTACATCGCCGAGGTCATCAAGAGCTGCTATAAGAAGAAGAACAAGGGTGCGCTGTCCACCTCCGATAAGATCGACCGCATCGTCACCAACCGCTGGCTGGGCCTGCCCATCTTCGCTGTTGTCATGTTTCTGGTCTACTGGATCGCCATGGTGGGCGTCGGCGCACCGGCTACCGACTGGGCCAACGACGGCCTGTTCGGCGACGGCTGGCACCTGTTCGGCATCGGCACCGCTGAGTATACCGAAGTAGCTGACGCCTATGGCGAGGCTTCCCTGATCGTGGACGGCTATGACGCCTACATCGAAGAGAACGGCGCTCTGGCCGCTGACGGCACCTTCACCTATGACGTGGAGGACGAGGAGACGCTGGCCATCGAGACCGCGACCGCGACTCTGGCTGACTATGAGGAAGCCAAGGCTACGCTGGAGGAGATCGGCGACGAGCCCGATCCTGCTGATTACGGCGTTTGGGTTCCCGGTATCCCTGTTCTGATCGGCAACGGTCTGGAAGCCGCCGGTGCGTCCGACTGGCTGAGCGGCCTGATCCTTGACGGTATCGTCGCCGGTGTCGGCGCGGTGCTGGGCTTCGTTCCCCAGATGCTGGTGCTGTTCCTGATGCTGGCCTTCCTGGAGGCCTGCGGCTACATGGCCCGTATCGCCTTCGTTCTGGATCGTATCTTCCGTAAGTTCGGTCTGTCCGGTAAGTCCTTCATCCCCATGCTGATCGGTACCGGTTGCGGCATCCCCGGTGTTATGGCTTCCCGTACCATCGAGAATGAACGCGACCGTCGTATGACCATCATGACCACCACGTTTATCCCCTGCGGCGCCAAGGTGCCCTTCATCGGCATGATCGCCGGCGCTCTGTTCGGCGGCAGCGCCTGGGTCTCCACCTCCGCTTACTTCATCGGTATGGCGGCCATCATCGTCTCCGGTATCATCCTGAAGAAGACCAAGATGTTCGCCGGCGATCCCGCTCCCTTCGTTATGGAGCTGCCCGCATACCACTGGCCCACTCTGGGCAACGTCCTCCGCTCCATGTGGGAGCGCGGCTGGTCCTTCATCAAGAAGGCCGGCACCATCATCCTGCTGTCCACCATCTTTGTTTGGTTCACCACCTACTTCGGCTGGGTCGACGGTCAGTTCCAGATGCTGTCTGAGGAGCAGATCGAAGGCTCCATCCTGGCCAAGATCGGCAACGCTATCGCTTGGATCTTTGCACCTCTGGGCTGGGGCAACTGGCAGGCTACCGTGGCCTCCATCACCGGTCTGGTGGCAAAGGAGAACATCGTCGGTACGCTGGGCGTTCTGTACGGCGGCGGCGAGGGCACTGTCTATGACGCCATTGGCGCTGCCTTCACCGGTATCAGCGGCTACTCCTTCCTGGTGTTCAACCTGCTGTGCGCTCCCTGCTTCGCGGCCATCGGCGCTATCAAGCGTGAGATGAACAACGCCAAGTGGACTTGGTTCGCCATCGGCTATCAGTGCGGCTTCGCTTACCTGATCGCCCTGATGGTCAATCAGTTCGGCGGCTGGTTCATCGGCGGCGGCAGCATCATCGGCACCATCGTGGCCGTCATCGTTCTGGCCGGTCTGCTGTACATGCTGTTCCGTCCCTATAAGGACGCTACCAAGCTGAGCGTGAAGCTGTAAGCTTATCCCGCATTACCATTACTTACTGATTCTGAGAAAGGAGCGCTTGCCATGCTGGCTGATATTCTGATTTGTCTTGTTCTGATCGCCATTGTCACTTCCATTGTCCACTCCCTCATTAAAAACAAAAAGCAGGGCAAGAGCCTCTGCTCCGGAGCCTGCACCGGCAGCTGCGCACACTGCAGCGGCCATTGCAGCCACAAATAAGAGAAACGGCCGTCGAAAGACGGCCGTTTTTCTTAGGTAGAGGGCAGGGCATCATTTTGATATTGCGAAAAGGTGGTCCTGCCGCCGTCGGCATACGGCCCGCAGAAAGTCCAACGACCGCCCCATCGAGGGGCCGGCCGTTGGAGGGGATTCGACTCTCGCTAATGCAACAGTCCAGCGACAAATGCCCGTCGGGGATTCTCCTCTCCACCACAAAACAGTCCACCGGACTGTTTTGTCTCGATTTTGCCTGTTCGCTTCGCTCACGCAAAATCGGGTGTCGTTTCTCACCCCGACGGGCAAAAAGATACGCCACCCTTTGGGTGGCGTATCTTTTTGGTGCCCCGTCGGGGATTCGAACCCCGGACACCCTGCTTAAAAGGCAGGTGCTCTACCTACTGAGCTAACGAAGCGTATGCATATGAAAAAGGACGGTGCCGTCCGGAAAAGTCTGGCAGGGATGGCTGGACTCGAACCAGCGGATGAGGGAGTCAAAGTCCCTTGCCTTACCACTTGGCGACACCCCTGTGTGGAAAGGGAACGAGGGATCGGGACACTCCCGATCCCTCATTGCTTTTTGTGGGGTGGGTAAAGGGACTCGAACCCTCGACACCCGGAACCACAATCCGGTGCTCTAACCAACTGAGCTACACCCACCATATACATCCGCACGGGAAGCACTGACGCCCGCAAGGGGAAATGGCACGCCAGAAGGGACTCGAACCCCTGGCCTACTGCTTAGAAGGCAGTTGCTCTATCCAACTGAGCTACTGGCGCATAGTGACAAGTTGGAGCGGGTGACGGGAATCGAACCCGCATCCCCAGCTTGGAAGGCTGGTGCCCTGGCCATTGTGCTACACCCGCATGCGCCCTCCGCAGAAATCGTCAGCTTTGTTATATTAGCACATGACGGCCCTATATGTCAAGGAAAAAATCGAAAAATCCCCCATTTTTCTTGCTGGATCATAGTACACGGCAAACAAATGCGCAAATGTCCTTTACGACGGCAAAACTTATATTTGTCATCTGCGACGGAGCGTGATATAATCAAGGGCATCTCAAATACAACAGAATCGGGAGGATGGCAACATGATCTATCGTGATTTCAAGGGAACGAAGCTTTCCATGCTGGGCTTTGGCACCATGCGCTTGCCGGTGCTGGAGAATGGGCAGATCGACACGGCCCAGACGCAGGAAATGGTGGATTACGCCATGGCCCACGGCGTCAACTATTACGATACCGCGTGGCCCTATATGCAGAACAAGTCCGAGACGGTGGTGGGCGCATGTCTGAAAAAGCACCCTCGCGAGAGCTTCTATCTGGCCACCAAGTTCCCCGGCCACATGGTGGCGGAGACCTACGACCCCGCCGACATTTTTGAGCAGCAGCTGCAAAAGTGTCAGGTGGACTATTTTGACTTCTACCTGCTGCACAACGTCTATGAAAACTCTGTCCATGTGTACGACGATCCCAAGTGGGGCATCGTGGACTATTTTATTGAGCAGAAGAAGCAGGGCCGCATCAAGCATCTGGGCTTCTCCAGCCATGCCGACCTGCCCTGCCTGACGGATTTCCTGAACCGCTACGGCGACGAGATGGAGTTCTGCCAGCTGCAATTCAACTTCCTTGACTGGACTATGCAGCACGGCAAGGAGAAGTACGAGCTGCTGAAGCAGCGGGGCATCCCCCTGTGGGTCATGGAGCCGGTGCGGGGCGGTAAGCTGACGGCGCTGGATGCGGAGAGCGAGCAGAAGCTCCACGCCATCCGTCCGGAGGACAGCATCGCCTCCTTCGGCTTTCGGTGGCTGCAAGGGCTTGACAACGTCACCATGGTGCTCTCCGGCATGTCCAACATGGCCCAGATGGCGGACAACATCAAGACCTTCGACCATCTGGATCCCCTGTCCGGCGAGGAGAACGCCATCCTGCTGGACGCGGCGGAGAAGATGAAGAACTCCGTCCCCTGTACTGCCTGCCGCTACTGCTGCGACGGCTGTCCCATGGGGCTGAATATTCCCGACCTGCTGCATAAGTACAATCAGCTGCGGGTGGGCAGCGGCTCCTCGGTGAAGATGCAGCTGGACGCCCTGCCCAGGGACAAGTGGCCCGGCGCTTGCATCGCCTGCGGCGCGTGCGCGGCGGTCTGTCCCCAGAAGATCGCCATTCCCGACGAGCTGGCGGCCTTCGCGGCGGAGCTGGACAAGCTGCCCGACTGGGCCGAGATCTGCAAGGCCCGTGCCGAGGCCGAGCGGCAGGAGAAGGCCTCCCGTGGCCTGTAACATAGGAAAAAACAGCAAGGGCGCTGCCCTTGCTGTTTTTTTGCGCGAATTTGCCGCCGTGTGCGACTTTTTCCCGGCAGGTGTGTTATTATGAGTGACGGCCGTCAACCAAGATCTCCGCAAAGGAAGTGATCCATTTGACAGAGGAACAGGCCCTGCGGCAGTTGAAACAGGGCTCGCAGGAAGCGCTGGCGTGGTTTATTGACCGGTACGGCGCGTATGCCGCCGCCATCATCCGCAATGTGATGGGCGCTTATATGACAGACGCCGACGTGGAGGAAGCGGTCTCCGACGTGTTTCTGGGCTTCTGGAACAACGCCGGACAGGTGCGCGGCGGCGCGGTCAAGGCCTATCTGGGGGCGGCGGCCCGCAACAGCGCCAAGAACAAGCTGCGTCAGGCGTGCCGGACCGTGCCGCTGCCGGAGGACGCGGTGCTGGTGGACCCCCACACGCCGGAAAGCCTTCTGGAGCGGCGGGAGCGCGCCGCCTGTGTGCGGTCGGCCCTGCTGGCCATGGAGCCGGTGGATCGGGAGATATTTCTGCGTTTTTACTACTACTATGAGAAGATCGCCCAGATCGCGGCAGCCATGGAGCTGACGGAATCCGCTGTCAAATCACGTCTTAGCAGGGGACGGGAAAAATTGAAGTCCCGTCTGCTGGCGGAGGAAACGTAAGGAACAGGAGGAACGGCAAATGGAATACAACATCTATGACCTGATGGACGACGTGCGGGACGATACCGTAACGCCTGCGCCGGGGTGCGACGAGGCCGCCCTCCGCCGGATCAAGGAGTTGACGATGAAAAAGATCGAGAATCAGCAGGGCGGACGTCCTGCGGTGAAAAAGACCGGCCGCGTGGCCAGAGGTCTGCTGATCGCCGCCATCGTGGCGGTCATGTGTACCGCCACCGTGGCCGCCGCCAGACTGGGCGTGGCCGACAGCTTCAAGGGCTATTTCGGCGACCTGACGGCGGAGCAGAAGCAGCTGATGGAGGAGATGGGTACCACGGACATGCAACCCGTCACCAGCAACGGCACTACCATCACGCCGCTGGCGGTGTACGGCGACGCATACAACTACTATATCCGCCTGCTGGTACAGGCCCCGGAGGGCACAGTGCTGCGCATCCCCGATTCCCAGACGGAAGGGGTATATCTGAAACTGGTAGGTACGGAGGAGAACGGTATTCTGGAGACGTCGGACTACGACTTCGGCGGCGTGGGATATTCGGTCGAATGGGAGGACAGTACCCCCGGCGATAATATTCTGGAAGGCGTGGTGTATCTGGAGGGACAGATGCTCAGTGACGATGCCAGCCAGCGGGTGGGCGAAAGCGGCCTGCGGTTTGACGACGGCCAGCCCAAGTGGCTGCACATTACCCGTTTTGTGCTGGGCGTGGGAGACGAATACACCGAAACCGTGCTGGAGGGCGACTGGCGCTTTGCGTTGCCCGACCTGTCGGCGCAGGCCGCACCCGTTGAGGTGGACGCCAGCGGCCTGACGGTGGAGAGCCCCCAGCCGGGCCGGATGATCTATCTGGATACCTTCCGCATCAGCAGCACCTATATTCAGGTGAAGTACGACAGCGACAGCATCGACGATTTCGACGCGCCGCCCTGTGAACCGGAGGGCGGCTGGGCGCTGGTGCTGGACGACGGCACCGAGGTGGCCCTCGGCTCTGAGGACCCGCAAGGCGGCGGCTGGAACAACAGCCATGTGGATATCTTCTACCGCTTTGCCGCACCCATCGACGTGACGCAGGTGGATCACATCCGCTTCGGCACGCTGGAGATCCCGGTAAAGTGAAGTACAGCGAAAGGAACGGCCCTCGGGCCGTTCTTTTTCGCGCAAAAGGGGCGGGAAATCTTGACAAGTGGTATATTTCCCGATACAATAAAGTTTCGAGAAAAACGCGCATATGCCGCGGGAATTGAGGTTATACATTATGGCTAAGGACCAGAGAAATGTGGAAGCGATCACTCCCATGGAGGAGGATTTTGCCAAGTGGTACACGGACATCTGCCTGAAGGCGGAGCTGGTGGATTACGCCAGCGTCAAGGGCTTTTTGATCCTGCGCCCCTATGGCTACGCCATCTGGGAAAATATCCAGAAGTACATGGACAACGAGTTCAAAAAGACCGGCCACGTCAACGTGGCCATGCCCGTGCTGATCCCAGAGAGCCTGCTGAAGAAGGAAGGCGAGCTGGTGCAGGGCTTTGCCCCTGAGGTGGCATGGGTCACCCACGGCGGCAGCGAGCCGCTGGAGGAGCGTCTGGCCTTCCGCCCCACCTCCGAGACCATGTTCTGCGACCACTGGTCCCATGTTCTGCACAGCTGGCGCGAGCTGCCCATGCTGTATAACCAGTGGTGCAGCGTCATCCGCTGGGAAAAGACCACCCGTCCCTTCCTGCGCAGCCGCGAGTTCTGGTGGCAGGAGGGCCACACCATCCACGAGACCGCCGAGGAGGCCATGGCCGAGACCGAGCAGCAGCTGAACTGCTACGCCGATGTGTGCAAGAACGCGCTGGCCATGCCCGTGGTGAAGGGCCGCAAGACCGACAAGGAGAAGTTTGCGGGCGCCGAGGCCACCTATACCATCGAGGCCATGATGAAGGATCACAAGTCCCTCCAGTCCGGCACCAGCCATTTCTTCGGTGATAAGTTCTCCCGCGCTTACGACGTGACATTCACCGGTCGGGACAACACCTTGCAGTATCCGTTCCAGACCAGCTGGGGCAGCTCCACCCGCCTGATCGGCGCGGTCATCATGACCCACAGCGACAACCACGGTCTGGTGCTGCCGCCGGTCATCGCCCCCACTCAGGTGGTGGTGATCCCCATTGCCCAGCATAAGCCCGGCGTGCTGGATGCCACCGCCGCTTTGAAGGATCGTCTGACCGCCGCGGGTCTGCGCGTGGCCATGGACGACAGCGATCAGTCCGCCGGTTGGAAATTCGCCCAGTACGAGATGAAGGGCGTGCCCCTGCGTGTGGAGATCGGTCCCAAGGATATGGAAAAGGAGCAGTGCTGCATCGCCCGCCGCGATACCGGTGAAAAGACCTTTGTGCCGCTGGCCGGTTTGGAGGATGCCGTCAAGGGTCTGCTGCAGGATGTCCATGATAACCTGTACGCCATGGCGGAGAAGAATCTGGAGGACAACACCTTCGACATGACCGACTGGCAGGAGGTCAAGGCCATGGCCGAGGGCAAGGGCGGTCTGGCCCGTACCAAGTGGTGCGGCAGTCTGGAGTGCGAGCTGGCCATGAAGGAGAAGGCCGGTGTGTCCAGCCGCTGCATGCCGCTGGTCCAGTCCGGCACCACCGGCAAGTGCGTCATGTGCGGCAAGCCCGCCACCACCGACATCTACTGGGGCGTGGCCTATTAAACAAGACAGCAAAAAGAGAGAGCATCCGGAGGGATGCTCTCTCTTTCTATGTGTATTGCGTTACAGCGCGGCCATGGCCTCGTTGATGCTCGCCTCGCAGCTGCGCATGGCGAGGATGGTCTTTTCCATCAGCTCCTCCAGCGTCCAGCCCAGACGCTCGGCTCCGGTGGTGATGACGTCGCGGGAGCAGCCTGCGGCAAACTTCTTGTCCTTGAACTTCTTTTTCAGGCTGCTGACCTCCATGTCCATGACGCTCTTGCTGGGGCGCATCCGGGCAGCCGCGCCGATCAGACCCGTCAGCTCGTCGGCGGCGAACAGCACCTTCTCCATCTCATGTACCGGCTCCACATCGCACACCAGACCGTAGCCGTGGGAACAGACGGCGTGGATCAGGTCGGCGTCGCAGCCTGCCTTTTCCAGCAGCTCCGGGGCTTTGAGACAGTGCTGCTCCGGCCACATTTCAAAGTCGATGTCGTGCAGCAGACCGGCGGTGGCCCAGAAATCCGCGTCCTCGCCGTAGCCCAGCTCGTTGGCGTACCAGCGCATCACACCCTCGACGGTCAGCGCGTGCTGGATATGGAACGGCTCGTGATTGTACTCCTTCAATGCCGCCAGAGCGGCGTCCCTACTGATAACTTCCTTCATTGCGGCAAGCTTCCTTTCGTGTATATTCTGGCGCACAGCGCCTGAAATGATGCCCTATTGTATCACGCGCCGCGCCATTATGCAAGGGCGTTTTCCAGCACCCGCAGGACCTCCTGCATGTGCCGCAGCTCCTCCTTCAGCAGCGTCTGATACACCGGCGCGGCAGGCGCGCTGCTCACGGCTGGCGCAGCAGCGCTGCCGCGGGCTTCGGGATAGGGGTTCTCCTGCGGGTTGACCCGCTTCCAGACCTGATCGTATTTGCGATAGTCGTAAAGCTCGTTGTCCATAGTGGCCTCCTTTCTGTGAGGGTATTTCGCGCTCCGGCGCGAGTCACTTTTGGCCGCTGTTCCAAAAGTGACCAAAAGAACAGCTTAAACCTGCGGTTTAAGAATCCGCCCACGCTATGCCGTGTTTATAATTTGGTGCCTTGTACCGCGCGTTCGCAGAACAACGTTGCTATCGCTATGTGTGACGAATCGACGTTCTTCTTGCGCCGCTGCCGCTTACGTTCTCAACGGTAGAACACCAAGCGTTGTTCGGTGTAAAGATCAGCGGCAGCGGCGCTGAAGCAGAGACGATACGACGACGAAACGAAACAGGAATTCTTCCGCGAACGTGCGGCAGGCAATTCCGTCCTTCCACAATGTATAGTGCGCTCGGAAGTTTTGAAACCCTCTGGGTTTCAAATGGTGTTTTTGCCTACTTTTGTCACCACGGACAAAAGTAGGTCGCTTCGGAAAGCGAAACTTCTTTTCGTGTATGTGTCATTCGTCCCCGTGCCATACTATGCCATATGCGCCGGAGGTGCCACCCGTTGACAGGGTAGGCAAAACCGCCTATAATGGAAAAAACACGAGAAAAGGCGGGCGGTCACAATGATGATCTCAACAAAAGGGCGCTATGCGCTGCGGGTGCTGGTGGATCTGGCGGAGCACCGGGACGAGGGCTATATCCCCCTGCGGACGGTGGCCCAGCGGCAGGGCATCAGTCAGAAATATCTGGAGGGCATCATGACCACCCTGTCCAAGGCCGGATATGTGGACGGCACCCACGGCCGGGGCGGCGGCTATCGCCTTGTCCGGGAGCCGGAGGAATACCACATTGGCCCTATCCTGCGGCTGACAGAGGGCACATTGGCGCCGGTGCAGTGCGTGATGGACGAGGCGGCCTCCTGCGAGATGGCGGGAGAGTGCCGTACCCGCGCATTGTGGCAGGGGCTGGATCAGGTGATCCGGGAATATCTGGACAATGCCACGCTGCGGCAGCTGATGGCGGAGGAAAATGGCAAAACCGATTGATTTTCCTTATATTCTCTGATATAATGTTTCAGGTTTGTCAAAATGGCCCTTTTTCCGACGAAAATGGTCGGTTTTTGACAGTTTAGTTTGAGGAGGAAGATTCCATGCTGGAATTGAAACATATCTCGTACAGGGTGTCCACTCCGGAGGGAGAGCTGGATATTCTCAAGGACATCTCCATCACCATCCCCGACCATCGCCTGATGGTGTTCACCGGCCCCAACGGCGGCGGCAAGACCACGCTGGCCAAGGTCATCATGGGTCTGGTGCAGCCCACCAGCGGCCAGATCCTCTATAACGGCGAGGATATCACCGGCCTGTCCATCACCGAGCGTGCCCGCAAGGGCATCAGCTACGGCTTCCAGCAGCCGCCCCGCTTCAAGGGCATCACCGTCCACGACCTGTTGCTGCTGGCGGCGGGCGAGGAGAAGCTCAGCAAGGACCGCTGCTGTTCCTACCTGACCAAGGTGGGCCTGTGCGCCAATGATTACCTTGACCGCGAGGTGGACGTGTCTCTGTCCGGCGGCGAGGTGAAGCGTATCGAGATCGCCACCATTCTGGCCCGCCACAGCGACCTGATGATCTTCGACGAGCCGGAAGCCGGTATCGACCTGTGGAGCTTTGCCCGGCTCACCGAGACCTTCGAGCAGATCCATCAGGAGGGTAAGGCCACCATGATCATCATTTCCCATCAGGAGCGGATCATCCGCCTGGCCGACGAGATCGTGGTCATCGCCAATGGCCAGATCGCTCACCGGGGCAATACGGACGAGGTGTTCCCCCTGATCCTGGCCGACACACTGGGCGGCTGTCCCGTTATCGAGAGAAAGGAGGCGTCCCTGTGATCACTGAGATCGACGCGAAGCTGTTGGAAAAGATCGCCGACCTGACCGGCAAGCCGGTGGGCGCCTTCAATATCCGCAAGGACTCCGGCTGCGAAGCCCGTCAGTCCACCGAGCATATCGAGATATCGCCCCGTGAGGACGGTAAGGCCGGTATCGACGTGAAGTTCAAGCCCGGTACCAAGGGCGAGAAGTGCTATATCCCCGTCATCATTAGCAAGACCGGCGTCAGCGAGCTGGTGTTCAACGATTTCTATGTACCTGACGACTGCGACGTGGAGATCGTGGCGGGCTGCGGCATCCACAACTCCGGCTGCAACGAGAGCCGCCATGACGGTCTGCACACCTTCCATATCGGCAAAAATAGCCGTGTGCACTACATCGAGAAGCACTACGGCGAAAAGGATGCCGGTCAGACCGGCGGCAACATCATGAACCCCAAGACCGTGGTGTATCTGGGCGAAAATTCCACCATGCAGATGGATACCATCCAGATCCGGGGCATCGACTCCACCAAGCGCGAGACCGACTTCTTCTGCGAGGCGGGCAGCGAAGTGGTGGTCACCGAGCGCCTGCTGACCCACGGCGAACAGATGGCCGAGAGCGATATGACCATCCAGCTCAACGGCGACGACGCAAAGGGCCGTGTCATCTCCCGCTCTGTGGCGCAGGATAACTCCCATCAGGTGTTCCACCCCGTCATGGTGGGCAATGCCAAGTGCTTTGGCCATGTCCAGTGCGACTCTATCATCATGGGCAGCGCCAAGATCGAGTCCATCCCCGCCATCACCGCCAACTCTACCGAGGCGCAGCTGATCCACGAGGCCGCCATCGGCAAGATCGCCGGTGACCAGCTGCTGAAGCTGGAGACGCTGGGCCTGACCTCCGAGGAGGCCGAGGATACCATCCTGAAGGGCTTCCTTGCGTAAGAACAGGTGAAACAACAAAAAGAGGAGAGAGCCGAAAGCTCTCTCCTCTTTTAATTGTATGGAAGGGGTCACAGCTGGGCCAGAGCCTGCTCCAGATCGGCAATGATGTCCTCGGCATTCTCCAGACCGGCGGACAGGCGGATCAGACCGGCGGGGATGCCGGAAGCGGCCAGCTCCTCCTCGGTATAGGTGGAGTGGGTCATGGAGGCGGGATGCTCGATCAGGGTCTCGGCGTCGCCCAGAGACACGGCCACGGTAATGAGATGCAGGGAGTTGACCAGCTTGGTGCCGGCGGCGCGGCCGCCCTTGACCTCGAAGCTCAGCATACCGCCGAAGTCCTTCATCTGGCGGGCGGCGATATCGTGACCGACATGGTTCTTCAGGCCGGGATAGTAGACCTTTTCCACGGCGGGATGCTTGTCAAGGAACTCGGCAATGGCCCTGGCGTTGGCACAGTGGCGCTGCATGCGGATCTCCAGCGTCTTGAGACCGCGGAGGATCAGATAGGCGGCGAAGGGATCCATGACCGCGCCGGTCATGTCCTTCAAGCCGAACATACGGACTTCACCGATGAAGTCGGCCTTGCCCACCACGAAGCCCGCGATCACGTCACCATGGCCGTTCAGGTACTTGGTAGCGGAGTGCACCACCACGTCTGCGCCCAGCGCCAGCGGATTCTGCAGAGCGGGGGAGGCGAAGGTGTTGTCGCACACCACCTTGATATCGGGGTTGTAGGTGTGCGCCACCTCGGCCACAGCGGCGATATCGGCGATCTTCAGGTTGGGGTTGGCGGGGGTCTCCAGATACACGGCGCAGGTGTTTTCCTTCAGGGCGGCCTTCACGGCGACCAGATCGGAGGTATCCACGAAGCTGACTTCCACGCCGTAGCGGCTCATGCCGTGGTTCAGCAGGGCGAAGGTGCAGCCGTACAGGGTGCCGTCGGCCACAATGTGCTTGCCGGCGCCGGCGATGGTCCACAGGGCGGAGGAAATGGCGCCCATGCCGGAAGCGGCAGCCACGCAGGCCTCGCCGCCCTCCAGCGCCGCCACCTTGTTCTCCAGTACGGAGACGGTGGGGTTGCCCAGACGGGTGTAGATGTAACCGGCTTCCGCACCGGCGAAGCGGCGGCCGCCCTGCTCGCAGCTGTCGAATACGAAGGTAGAGGTCTGATAGATAGGGGTCGTCAGTGCGCCGTACTGCGTATCCTTCACATTACCGGCGTGAATGGCCTTGGTGCCCAGACCAACGTTGGGGTTCATCATAATGTTCTCCTCCTACAATAAAAATATTTGTCGATTCTGCCTGTTTTTAACTTCTCTTCTGTTTCAGAATATAACACATTTACCAAACAATGTGGTAGTTCCAAAAGCCGATGTCCTGTTATCGATTTAACAGATAACAAAATGCTGCATTTTGGAGGGACACTGCAATTTTTCTTTCCTGATTCTGGAAAACAAAAGAAAACAGCCGTGGTTACACGGCTGTTTTCGAGGAAATTCGTTATTTAAATTCTTAATATCCCAGCTTGCGGTTCACCAGATGGGCCAGCGGACGGCCCTCTGCGAAGTTCTCCAGATCCTCGCAGAACATATCAACATCCTTGTCGCGGGTATGGCCCAGGGACATGTTGCCCGCCACATGGGGCGTAATGAGCAGGTTCTTCGTCGTCCACAGGTAGTGATCCTGCGGCAGCGGCTCGGGAACGAACACGTCCAGCGCCGCACCGGCGATGCGCTCCGCGTTCAGGGCCTCCGCCAGCGCCTCCTGATCGATGGCCGTACCGCGGCCCACATTGACCACCACGGCGTGCTGCGGCAGCAGGGCGATGCGCTCGCGGCTCAGCACGCCCACTGTCTCGCCGGTAGAGGGCAGTGCCATCACCAGAATGTCGGTGTCCGGCAGCACGCTGTCCAGATCGGAGAGCGTTACGATCCGGTCAAAGGCTGGGTCGGCGGGCTTGATGGTGCGGCGGACGCCGCAGATGGACTTGGCTCCCATGGCCTTGGCCCGGCGGGCGAAGCTGGTGCCGATGTCGCCGGTGCCCAGCACGGTGATGCCGGCCCCGCAGATGGAGCGCACCGGCAGCGGCGGCAGCCACACCTTCTCGCCCACGGCCTTCATGGTGGGCATCATCTGCCGCAGCAGCATCAGCGTTACCATGAGGATATGCTCGGCGATGGTGACGCCGTAGGCTCCGGCGGAATTGCTCAGCAGCACGCCCTCATGGGGATACAGGGCCTCGTCCACATAGCGGTCCACACCGGCGAAGCTGGCGCAGAACCATTTCAGCTGCGTCATGCCCTTCAGATCAGTTCGGGCAGGCATGCCGTATACGATCTCATATTCCCCGGCCCGCTCCTCAGGCAGTACGCCGTCCATGTAGTAGTCCACGGTGTAGCCGTACTTTGCGGCCACCGCTTCGATCTGCCGCTGATGCTGCGGCTCGAAGAATTTTTCCACCACTGCGATTTTTTTCATGGTCACAACTCCTTTATCATTTGTTCCGCGCAGCGCATACCGTCAGCGGCGGCGGACAGGATGCCTCCGGCATACCCGGCGCCCTCGCCGCAGGGGTAAAGCCCGCGGATATTACACTGATACGTTTCGTCCCGTCCGATACGCACCGAAGAGGAGGAACGGCTCTCCACCGCCGTCAGCAGCGCGTCGGGGGCGGCATAGCCCCGGATCCTCCGCTCCAGCAGCGGCAGCGCACCGGCGATGGTCTCCGCCACAAAGGGCGGCAGACAGCGGTGCAGGTCGGTATAGGTGACGCCGGGACGGTAGCTGGGCGTCACGCGGCCCGCCGCCGTGGTGGGACGGTTCAGCAGAAAGTCCTCCACCCGCTGGCAGGGGGCACGGTAGTCCCCGCCGCCCAGCGTATAGGCCGCCGCCTCGATCTGCCGCTGGAACCGGATGCCCGCCAGCGGATCGTCCCCGCCGCCGTAGTCCTCCGGCGTCACGTTGATCAGCAGCGCACCGTTGATGTTCTCTTTGTCACGGGCATACTCGCTCATGCCGTTGGTGACCACGCGGCCCGTCTCCGAGGCGGCGGCCACCACCTGCCCGCCGGGGCAGACGCAGAAGGAAAAGGCGCTGCGGCCATTGTCCAGATGGCAGGATAATTTATAGGTAGAGGGCGGCAGACAGGGGTGGCCCGCATACTGTTTATATTGCACCGCGTCCATGTCCTCCTGCCGGTGCTCAATGCGCACGCCTACGGCAAAGGGCTTGGCGGTCATGGCCACCCCTGCGCCGTACAGCCTCTCCACCGTGTCCCGTGCGCTGTGGCCCAGCGCCAGCAGCGCCTGACGGCAGGGCAGCGTGTATGTGCCCTCCGGGCCTTCCAACGTCAGCGCTGTCAGGTGGTTTTCGTTTACAGTGATTCCTGTCAGCTTATGGCTGAACCGGATGTCCGCGCCCAGAGACAGCAGCTCTCTGCGCATGTTCTGCAATGCGATATGCAGCATATCCGTTCCCACATGGGGCTTGGCGTCCCAGAGAATGTCCTCCGGCGCGCCGCACGCCACCAGTTGCTCCATGATATAGCGGTGGCGGACGTCCTTGGTGCCGGTGTTCAGCTTGCCATCGGAAAACGCGCCTGCGCCACCCTCGCCAAACTGGACGTTGGACTCCGTGTCCAGCACGCCGCTCTGCCAGAAGCGCTCCACGTCCTGCTGGCGGCGCTCCACGCATTGGCCACGCTCCAGCAGGATGGGCTTCGCCCCGCAACGGGCCAGCACCAGCGCCGCAAACAGGCCCGCAGGCCCCATGCCTACCACCACCGGCGGCAGCTCCACCGCCGTAACGGCGGGCGGCAGCGCGTAGACCTCCGGCGTATAGCGGGACACATGCCTGTCCCGGCAGCGCTTCAGGAGCCGCGCCTCGTCCTTCACACTGACGGCCACGGTGTACACGAACCGCAGGCCGTCCCGGGCGTCGATGGCCCGGCGCAGCACCCGCAGCTCGGTCATATCGTCCTCGCGGCAGCGCAGCATGGCGGCGGCTTTCATTTTCAGTTGTTCCTGCCCCGCGTCCAGCGGAAGCTTCAGGCCCTCCAGCCGCAGCATGGCGCGCCTCCTTTCATCCGTCACAAAAAGTTCAAAATTTTCCGGCAAAACTTAAAGGTTGAATTAAGAAAACCGTATAAACTAATAATCAAGATGAATGATAACACAGTTCGTTCCGAAAATAAAGGAGGAATCCATATGTATAACGACGAATTTGACCGCTTCAATAACGCCAACCAATATCACTACGGCCGCAACAGCAATCTGCCTGCCGACGATTATCAGCCCGCAGGCTACACACCCACCCCGGAGGAACCGAAGCCCGCGAAGAAGTCCGGCTTCTTCCGCAGCGCGGCGGCCAAGGTAGTGGCCATCGTGCTGGCCTGTGCCATCATCGGCACCGGCTGCGGCTTCGGCGGCGCGGCCCTGTACCGCAGCACCAACCGCCAGACCGTCACCGTCCAGCAGTCCAACCGTGAGCCTGTTTCCGTGAAGGTGAATCATGTGGACGGGCAGACCAAGATGGAGCCTGCCGAGGTGTACGCCTCCACCGTGAACTCCGTGGTGTCCATCAACACCACCTCCACCAGCGGCACCAACATCTTCGGCCAGACGGTGGAGACCGCCAGCTCCGGCAGCGGCTTCATCATCAGTCAGGACGGCTATATTGTTACCAACTATCACGTTGTGAAGGGCGCGACCTCCGTAAAGGTCACCCTGTATGACGGCGCTACCTACGACGCCACCGTCATCGGCGGCGACAGCGATTACGATGTGGCCGTGCTGAAGATCGACGCCACCGGTCTGCCCACCGTGACGCTGGGCAACAGCGAGGACGTGAACGTGGGCGACACTGTTCTCGCCATCGGCAACCCTCTGGGTGAGCTGACCTTCTCCATGAGTCAGGGCATCGTCTCCTGCTGCAACCGTGCCATCAACGTGGACGGCACTCCCTTTAACATGATCCAGGTGGACGCCTCCATCAACCCCGGCAACTCCGGCGGCCCGCTGATGAACCTGTACGGTGAGGTGGTGGGTATCGTCTCCGCCAAGTACTCCAGCTATTCCGACACCACCGTGGAGGGTCTGGGCTTCGCTATCCCCATCAGCGACGTGCAGGCCATCATCACCGATATCATCGAAAACGGTCAGGTGACCGGCAAGGCATATATGGCCATTAAGGCCGGCACCATGACCGAGCAGATGGCCGCCCAGTATAACATCGACATCACCGAGGGCGTGTTCGTCTACTCCACCGAAAGTGGCGGCGCCGGTGAGCGTGCCGGTTTGCAGCTGGGGGACGTCATCACCAAGGTGAACGACACCGCCATCACCTCTA
This sequence comes from bacterium, assembly GCA_963640475.1. Lineage (GTDB taxonomy): Bacteria > Bacillota > Clostridia > Oscillospirales > Oscillospiraceae > Vescimonas. Next base: position 39,024 of record CAVHYW010000012.1, read on the forward strand.
TGACCGATCTGTCCGCCGCCAAGAAGAACTTCAAGGCGGGCGACACCGTGACGCTGACCGTCTACCGTAACGGCGAGTATATCACGCTGGATCTGACCTTCGACGAGCAGCCCCAGACCACCGGCGAGGATACTGCCACCGACAGCCAGCAGGATAACCAGCAGCAGGGCGGTCAGGACTACTCCGACATGTTCCGCGATTTCTACAACTACTACTTCGGCCGGAACGGCCGGTAAGGCGAAAAATGACAGAAGCAGAGGGCTTAGGTCCTCTGCTTTTTCATGCGGCAAATTTCTTCTTGTTATTTACAGCTGCATGGTATATAATACATGATATTATGTCATTATTATGCCCGCAATGTGCAATCACCTCCAATAGAAAGGAAGGCTGCTATGATAAGAATCAACAGTGAGCACGGGGATATCACCATCTCCAATGCGGTATTCACCACCATTACCGGCGCCGCCGCCACCAACTGCTTCGGCGTCAAGGGCATGGCCTACCGCTCCATGACGGACGGCCTTGTCCATCTGCTGCGCCCCGAGACTATGAGCAAGGGCGTGAAGGTCATTTACAACGACGACAACACCGTGTCTATCGAGCTGCATATCATCGTGGACGCCGGGGTGAATATCGCCACGGTCTGCCGCGCCATCATGAGCGAGGTCAAGTATGTGGTCACCTGCAACACCGGTGTGGAGGTACGGGACGTGAACGTCTGCGTGGACTCCGTCAGTAACAGTTAAGGGAGGATCACTGCAAGATGATAGAGAAGATCAACGGCGCCGCCTTCAAGGAGATGGTGCTGTTCGGCGCGGCCTGCATCGCCGGCCAGAAGCAGGCCATCAACGACCTGAACGTTTTCCCCGTGCCTGACGGCGACACCGGCACCAACATGTACCTGACCATCCAGACCGCCTGCGGCGAGCTGAAGAAGGCGGAGCCTGCCACTATCGACGACGCTGCCAAGATCACGGCCCGGGGGCTGCTGCGGGGCGCCCGCGGCAACTCCGGCGTCATTCTGTCCCTGCTGTTCCGGGGTATGTCCAAGTCCCTGAAGGGCCTGACCGAGGCCGACGGCGCGGCGCTGGCCGCCGCCATGCAGGAGGGCGTTGCCACCGCCTACGGCGCGGTGATGAAGCCTGCCGAGGGCACGGTGCTGACCGTTTCCCGTCTGGCGGCCCAGCGGGCCATCGAGGCTGCGCAGGAGAATAACGCCGTGGAGTTCGTGCTGGAGGAGGCCATCCGCGCCGGTGAGGTGACGCTGGCCGAGACCGTGGAGATGAACCCGGTGCTGAAAAAGGCCGGCGTGGTAGACGCCGGCGGCAAGGGTTATCTCATTATTCTGGACGGCATGCTGCGCTGCCTGCGGGGCGAAGAGATCCCCGAGGTGAAGGAGGAGACGGAGGTCAAGGAAAAGGCTGACTTCGCCTCTCTGGAGGATGAGATCACCTTCACCTTTGACACTGTGTTCATTGTCCGCAAGACCATGGGCGAGAAGTCTCTGGAGCCGCTGCGGGCCTATCTGGACAGCATCGGCGACAGTCTGGTGATCGGCGAGGACGACGAGTGCTTCAAGGTACACGTCCATACCGACATCCCCGGCCACGCCCTGACGGAGGCCCAGAAGTACGGCACGCTGGAGCTGGCCAAGATCGAGAACATGCGTACCCAGCGGGATGATCTGGCGGCAGGCCGTCAGGCCCACAGCACCGACGATCTGGACGCTGTGGAGGAGGAGCTGGAGGCGCAGGAGAACGCCGTGGCACCCGCCGAAAAGTGGTACGGCTTTGTGGCCGTGTGCGCGGGCGACGGCTTGGCGGATACCTTCCGGGCGCTGGGCGTGGACACCATCGTGTCCGGCGGCCAGACCATGAATCCCTCCACCGAGGCCATCCTCAAGGAGGTCAACCGCACTCCCAGCGAGGTGGTGTTCATCCTGCCCAACAACAAGAATATCATCATGGCCGCCCAGCAGTGCGAGGGCCTGACGGAGAAGCAGATCATCGTGATCCCCACCGCCACGGTGCCTCAGGGCATCACTGCCATGATGAGCTTTGACCCCGACGAGACCGATCCCCAGACCATTGCGCAGGCCATGGTAGCCGCCGCACAGACGGTGTCCACCGCCCAGATCACCTACGCCGCCCGCAACTCCGATTTCGACGGCTTTGCCATCAACGAGGGCGACTATCTGGCGCTGCTGGACGGCAAGCTGTTCGGTACCAGCCGCAGCATGGACGAGCTGTTGGATAAGCTGAGCCAGCATGCCGCACAGGCCGGTGCGGAATACATCAACATCTACACCGGCGAGGGCGTTTCCGAGGAGGAGGGTGCCAAGACCGAGGCACTCTTCGCCCAGTGCTGCCCCGATGCGGAGGTGGCGGCCATCCCCGGCGGCCAGAGCGTCTACTTCTATATCATCTCCATCGAATGAGCAAAAGAGGAAGGGCACAGCCCTTCCTCTTCGTTTTACGCGCAAAGCGCCGCCGGTCTCCCGGCGGCGCTTCGTTTATTCGTACTCGATGGGCGTATGCTCGCAGATCTCCATGATCTTGGCCTGCAAAGCCTTCAGATCCTCGAAGGTCTCCGGCTTCTTGCGGGGGTCACGCAGCAGCGCCGCCGGATGGTACAGCGCCATCATCAGCGTGCCGCTGCGGTCAAAGAACTGGCCGTGCTCCTGACTGATCTTGAAATCCGGCTTTATCAGCTCCATGGCGCTGATGCGGCCCAGACACACGATGATCTTGGGCTTCATCAGCCGTACCTGCGCCCGCAGATAGGCACGGCAGGCGTCCTTTTCCTCGCCCAGCGGGTCGCGGTTCTCCGGCGGACGGCACTTGACGGAGTTGGTGATATAGATATTCCTCCGGTGCAGGCCGATCATGGCCAGCATGTCGTCCAGCAGCTTACCGGCCCGGCCCACAAAGGGCTCACCCTGCTTGTCCTCGTTGGCGCCCGGCGCTTCGCCGATGAACAGCACCTCGGCATTGGGGTCGCCTACGCCGAACACCACCTGCGTGCAGGTGCGGCGCAGGCCGCAGGCCTGACATTGCAGGCAATTCTCTCTCAGTTCCTCCCATGCGGTCATTTCAGCTTCTCCTCCATCCAGCTCCAGATATCCTGATATATCTCACCCCGGTGGGCTTTCTCGTTCAGCAGCTCATGCCGCAGACCGGGGTACAGCTTCAGTGTGCAGTCCACTATACCGGCGTGTTTGAACTCGGCATACGTCTGACGCACGCCCGCGCCCATGCCGCCCACGGGATCGTCCTCGCCGGAGATCAGCAGGATGGGCATGGACTTGTCCATCCGCTCCAGATTGCTGCGCCGCTGGTTGAAGCGGATGCCGGTAAGCATTTCGTAAAACAGCCCCACCGTGGCGTCATGGCCGCACAGGGGATCGGCGATATATTCGTCCACGTTCTCGCTGTCCGCCGACAGCCAGTCGTAGTCGGTGCGGTTGGGCTTGAAGGTCTTGTTGTACGCGCCGAAGGCCAGCTCGGTCACGGTGTCGTTGGTGGCAGCGGCGTTCCGGTGTTTCAACATACCGGCCAGCGCCAGACCGCCGGTCAGCGTCGCGCCGCTCTGCCAGCCGGTACCCATGAGGATGGCGGCCTTTACCGTGCCGGGATAGCGAATGAGATAGGTGCGGCTGAGGAAGGAGCCCATGGAGTGGCCCATCAGCAGCAGCGGCAGATCAGGGTACTGCTCTTTGAGCTTGGTGTGCAGCACATAGATGTCGTCCACCGGAGTGTTCCATGTGTTGCCGTCGCCGAAATACACCGGCGTGCCGCCCTCAGGCAGGGACAGACCGTGGCCCAGATGGTCGTGGCCCACCACGATGATGCCGTGGCGGTTGAGGAACCGGGCAAAATCGTCATAGCGGCCCACATATTCCGCCACACCGTGGACGATCTGCAAAACCGCCACCGGCGTTACGTCCTCCGGTATCCACGCGATGCCGTGCAGGCGGGTCTTTCCGTCGCTGGAAAGAAAGGTGAAGTCCGTCTTTTTTGTCATGGCAATTCCGTCCTTCCTGTGATATACTGGTTATTACTATTATATCCATCATACCACAGCAAGCTACTCTTGAAAAGGGGGATTTCTCATGGCTTCCTATATTCTGGCGCTGGATCAGGGGACTACCAGCTCACGGGCTATCGTGTTTGACCGGCAGGGAGGGATCGTGAGCCGGGGCCAATATCCCTTCACCCAGCACTATCCTCAGGCGGGTTGGGTGGAGCACGACCCCATGGAGATCTGGCACACACAGGCGCAGGCGGCGGCGGACGCCATTGCGGGCCTGCCCTCCGGGGCCATTGCCGGTATCGGCGTCACCAACCAGCGGGAGACCACCATCATCTGGGACAAAAATACCGGCATGCCGGTCTATAACGCCATCGTGTGGCAGTGCCGCCGCACGGCGGAGCTGTGCGAGGAGCTGAAGCGCCGTGGTCTCAGCGAGCGCATCCAGTCCACCACCGGTCTGCTGATCGATGCCTATTTCTCCGCCACCAAGATCCGCTGGATACTGGACAACGTGCCCGGCGCGCGGCAGAAGGCGGAGCAGGGCCAGCTGCTGTTCGGCACGGTGGAGACGTGGCTTATCTGGCAGCTGACCGGCGCCCACGTCACCGACTACTCCAACGCCAGCCGCACCATGCTGTTCGATATCCACAAGCTGGGCTGGGACGCGGAGCTGTGCGGCATGCTGGGCATCCCCATGTGCATGCTGCCCCGGTGTGTGGGCAATTCCGAGGTGTACGGCACGGTGAAGCCGGGTATCCCCGGCCTGGAGGTGCTCTCCGGCGTGCCGGTGTGCGGCGCGGCGGGCGACCAGCAAGCGGCCCTCTTCGGACAGACCTGCTTCCACGCGGGCGACGCCAAGAATACCTACGGCACCGGCTGCTTTACGCTGATGAACGTGGGCGGCAGAGCCGTCCGCAGCCGCGCGGGTCTGGTGACCTCCGTGGCGTGGAGCGTCAACGGCACCGTTACCTACGCGCTGGAGGGCAGTGTCTTTAACGGCGGCAGCACCATCCAGTGGCTGCGGGATGAGCTGCATTTGATCGACTCCGCGCCGGAGTGCGACCGTCTGGCGGAATCGGTGGACAGCAGCGGCGGCGTGATCGTGGTGCCGGCCTTTACAGGAATGGGCGCGCCCTATTGGGATATGTACGCCAGGGGCGCGATATTAGGCGTTACCCGCGGCACGGGGCGGGCGCATATTGCTCGTGCGGTGCTGGAGTCCATCGCATTTCAGGTCACCGATTTGATGCTGGCCATGCGGCAGGACGCGGGCTGCGACATTACCTGCCTGCGGGCCGACGGCGGTGCCAGCGTCAGTGATATCCTGCTGCAGATGCAGGCCGACCTGCTGCGTATCCCCGTGGACCGGCCCGCCATGGTGGAGACTACCGCTTTCGGCGCGGCGGCGCTGGCGGGGCTGAACTGCGGCATGTGGAGCAGTCTTGAGGAGCTGTCGGCCCTGCGCCGCAGCGACCGGGTGTTCACGCCGCAGCGGGTACAGGCGGAGTGCGATGACGCCTACCGCATGTGGAAGCGGGCGGTACAGCGTGCGGGGGACTGGATCGAACACTGATCTGGCATGAAATCTGACGATTTCATTGCCAAGGGGAGATTACAGCCTGCTGCGCGCCTTTGGCACTTGCAGGCTGAGAAGTATTTTTCGCCACGTACACGCCGCGGCGAAAAATGGTCTGAATGCTTCGCGGCGTCCGCGCCGCGAACTCTGCGAGGCTTTCTGTGCCCGCATTTGATTAACATTTGATGAATTTCGCCCCAAAAGTCTTGCAAAATCCGGAAACGGTGACTATAATCAGCCTTAATGAAGCCCTTAACACATTTTGAAAGGAGCCATATTTATGTCATTCTTTGATAACATTACCGAAAAAGCCAAGATGTATGCCAACATCGCCGCCGAGAAGGCCAAAGATGTGGCCGAAGTGGCCGCTGATAAGGCCAAGGACGTGAAGGAGACCGCCCAGCTGACCATGGCCATCAAGACCGAACAGCGTGAGCTGGACAAGAACTACCGCGCCATCGGCCAGTGGTTCGCCTCTGAGTACGAGGGCGAAGTCCCTGACGCCATCAAGGACGTGATGGCCGCCATCGAGGCCAGCCGCGCCAAGATCGAGGAGATGGAGACCGCTCTGGCCGAGAAGCCCCGCACCGAGATCGAGATCACCATTGAGAAGGACGGCGAGACGCCCGAGCTGAAGGCCTGCCCCGTGTGCGGCATCGCCACCAACTCCAGATTTTGCCCTGAGTGCGGCGCGGAGATCGATCCCCAGCCCGCCGCCGAGGAGCCTGCTGAGGCTGCCGAGCCTGAGACGCCCGCCGAGCCGCAGGAGTAAGTTCTTTTTCCCGCATTACCAAAAAAGAGACTACCAAGAGGTAGTCTCTTTTTTGTTGCAATTTTCTTCCGCTTCCTGTATGCTGGAGGAAGAAAAGCGAGGTGTGCGCCATGACGTTGCTGCAAATGAGCTATATTCTGGAGGTGGACCGCTGCGGCTCCATCAACCGGGCGGCCCAGAACCTGTTCGTGTCCCAGTCCGCTCTGTCCAGCGCCATTGCTGAGGTGGAGAACGAGCTGGGCATCACCATCTTCCACCGCTCCAACCGGGGCGTGTCGCTGACGGAGGATGGCCGCGAGCTGCTGAACCAGATCACGCCCATTGTGGAGCGCAGCCGCAAGATCACCCGCTATTACAGCGAGCGCCGGGCGGAGAACCGGGTCACGCTGTCTATTGCCGCCCAGCGCTATCCCTTCTGCGCCAAGGCGTTCGTGGAGTTCCTGCATCTGCGGGAGGAGCCGCGGATCGAGGTCAGCTTCAAGGAGGTGGAGATGGCCGCCGTCATCGAGCAGGTGGCCCAGCAGCAGAGCGATCTGGGCGTAATCTTCGTCTCCGATATGACGGAGCATTTCATCCGCCGTATTCTGGAGGGCCGGAATCTGGAGTTCCACCAGCTGGCCCGTCTGCGGCCCCATGTGTTCATGCGCCGGGGCCACCCCCTGTCCGGGGAAAGCTCCGTGACGCTGGAGCAGCTGCACCAGTACCCCTACGCCGCTTTTACCCAGAGCGACACCAACCTCAACTATGCCGAGGAGGTGGTGGTGGGCACCGCTGCCGACTTCAATCAGGTGGTGTACGTCTCTGACCGGGCCACCATTTACAGCGTCATCGCTCATACCAACTGCGTTTCCACCGGAAGCGGCGTGCTGCCGGAGGGCTTCGGCGACGAGCGGCTGGTGGCGGTGCCGCTGACGGGACAGCACGATATGCGCCTGGGCTACATCAAGCTGCGCTCCGTCCCCCTCAGCGACTCGGGACGGGAGTTTGTGGACATTTTACAGCAGATCATGAAGGAGCTGGAGGAGTAAGCGGAAAAGGAGGACGGTCGTCCTCCTTTTCTTTATGTCATATTCTTCTTTGCCGCCGACAGCATCAGCTTGATGCGGTTCAGCTGGTTCACCTCGCTGGCGCCGGGGTCGTAGTCCACGGCGGCGATGTTGGCCTGGGGATAGGCGGCTTTCAGCGCCTTGATGACGCCCTTGCCCACCACGTGGTTGGGCAGGCACGCAAAGGGCTGGATGCACACGATGTTGGGCACGCCCTCCGTCAGCAGCTCCGCCATCTCGCCGCACAGGAACCATCCCTCGCCGTACTGATTGCCCAGCGACAGGAAGGGTTTGGCCAGATCGGCGATATGGCTCATAGGCGTGGGTGGGTCGAAGCGGCGGCTGGCCTTCAGGGCCTCCACCGCAGGCCTGCGGACGGCCTCAATGCCGTCGGTGCCCACCCTGGCCAGCAGGCTGGAGGTCCAGCCGGTGCCTAAGTAGTCGTGCTTGTAGCTCTGCTGATAGATGCACTCGATCAGGAAGTCGGTGAGGTCGGGCACCACCGCTTCCGCGCCCTCCTGCTCCAGCAGATCCACAAGGTAGTTGTTGGCAAGGGGCATGTACTTCACCAGAATTTCCCCTACGATGCCCACGCGGGGCTTGCGGAGACTCTCGTTCAGCGGCAGGGCGTCGAAATCCGCCACGATGCCACGGCAGATGCCGCCGTAGGTATAGCCGGTCTTTTCCCCCATGGCGTAGGCAATGGCGATATCCCGCCACTTGGCGTGGAGGGCGTTGGCGGAGCCGGGGACGGCCTCATAGGGCCGCGTGCGGTAGAGGCACCGCATGAGAAGGTCGCCGAAGGTCAGCTGCCGCAGAGCGGACAGCAGCATGGCGGGGGAGATGCGGAAGCCCTCGTTCTTCTCCATGCCGTTGGCATTCAGGGAGATGACGGGGATGTGGCTCAGTCCCGCCTTGTCCAGAGCGCGGCGGATAAAGGCCACGTAGTTGCTGGCCCGGCAGCAGCCGCCGGTCTGGGTCATGATGAGCGCCAGTTTGTCGGTGTCGTACCGCCCCGACAGCACCGCCTCCATCAGCTGTCCCACCGACAGAATGGAGGGATAGCAGGCGTCGTTGTTGACGTACTGTAAGCCCACGTCCACTGCTTTCCGGGTGGCGTTGTTCAAAATTTCCACATGGTAGCCGTGGCGGCGAAACACCGGCTCGATCACGTCAAAGTGAATGGGGGACATCTGGGGCGCCAGAATGGTGTAGCCCTGTTCAAACATCTCCTTTGTGAACTCCGTGCGGTGGTAATCCAGCGGCACGGGCTTGGCGCAGATATTTTGCTCACGCCGCATGTTCATGGCGGCCAGCAGACTGCGGACACGGATACGGGCCGCGCCCAGATTGTTCACCTCGTCGATCTTCAACACGGTGTAGAGCTTATTGCATTTCTCCAGTATCTCGCACACCTGATCGGTGGTGACGGCGTCCAGTCCGCAGCCGAAGGAGAACAGCTGCACCAGCTCCAGATCGTCCCGCTTGCCCACGAACTCCGCCGCGGCGTACAGCCGGGAGTGGAACACCCACTGATCCACCACCCGCAGGGGACGCTGGGGCGGGGTGTCCAGCGGCAGGCTGTCCTCGGTGAACACATACAGGCCGTAGGAGGCGATCAGCTCCGGAATGCCGTGGTTGATCTCCGGGTCGATGTGGTAGGGCCGACCCGCCAGCACCACGCCCCGCTTGCCGCCGCGCTCCATTTCCTCGAGACAGCGGCGTCCCTCGGCGCGGATGTCATCCTTGGCGCGGCGCTGCTCGGCCCACGCGGCACGGGCGGCGGCGCGGACTTCGGCGGAGGGGATATTCCACACGTCCCGGCACAGCTTCACCAGCCGATCCTCCGCCGTTTTCTCGCTGGTAAAGGCGATAAAGGGCCGGATGTACCGCACCTGTCCGGTAGTGATGGCCTCCACGTTGTTTTTCAGATTCTCCGGATAGGACACCACCATGGGACAGTTATAGTGGTTCTGGGCGTCGGGCGTCTCCTGATACTCATAGAACACGCAGGGGTGGAAAATAGTGGTGATCCCGTGCTGCACCAGCCATTCCACATGGCCGTGAGCCAGCTTGGCGGGATAGCACTCCGACTCGGAGGGAATGGACTCCATGCCCATCTCGTAGATGGCGCGGGTGGAGAAGGGGGATACCACCACCCGGAAGCCCAGCTGCCGGAAGAAGGTGGCCCAATAGGGAAAGTTTTCGTACAGGTTCAGCACCCGCGGGATGCCGATGACGCCGCGTTTGGCTTCGCTTTCGCCAAGGGCCGGATAGTCGAATAGTCGCTGCCGTTTATAGGCCATCAGGTTGGCGCCCGGCTGGGCGGCGTTGGGGTTCTTCACCCGCTTTTCGCAGCGGTTGCCGGAGATGTAGCGGCCGCCGTCGGAGAAGGTGTTCACCGTCAGCAGGCAGTTATTTTCGCACCCGCCGCAGCGGGCAGTCTTGGCGGTGTAGGTCAATGCGGCGATATGGGCGAAGTCCAGCGTTTCCGTGGGCTGGCCGTGGTAGCGGTCGCGGGCGATCAGCGCTGCGCCGAAGGCGCCCATCAGGCCGGAGATATCGGGACACACCGCCTCCGTTCCGGCAATGCGCTCAAAGGCCCGCAGCACCGCCTGATTATAGAAGGTGCCGCCCTGCACCACGATGTGGTGGCCCAGCTCGCGGGCGTCGGCCAGCTTGATGACCTTGAACAGGGCGTTCTTGATGACGGAGTAGGCAAGTCCGGCGGAGATATCGGACACCGCCGCACCCTCCTTCTGGGCCTGCTTCACGTTGGAGTTCATGAACACGGTGCAGCGGGTACCCAGATCCACCGGATGCTGGGCGAACAAGGCCTCATCGGCGAACTGTGCCGCCGTAAAGCCTAAGGAGTTGGCGAAGTTTTCCAGAAATGAGCCGCAGCCGGAGGAGCAGGCCTCGTTGAGCATCACGCTGTCCACCGTGCCGTTTTTCAGGCGGATGCACTTCATGTCCTGTCCGCCGATGTCCAGCACGCAGTCCACCTGCGGGTCGAAAAACGCCGCCGCCGTGGTGTGGGCGATGGTCTCCACCTCGCCCTCGTCCAGATGGAAGGCGGCCTTCAGCAGCGCCTCGCCATAGCCGGTGGAGCAGGAGCGGGCGATGCGGGCCGTGGGCGGCAGCAGCGCCGCCAGCTGGGCCATGGCATCCATGGCTGTCCTGATGGGGCTGCCGCTGTTGTTGGCGTAGTACGACCAGAGAAGCTGCCCCTCCGCGCCGGTCAGCGCCAGCTTTGTGGTGGTGGAGCCTGCGTCGATGCCCAGAAAGCAATCGCCCTCGTATGTACTCAGGTCGGCCTTTTCCACCACCGCCTGCGCGTGGCGGGTGCAGAAGGTGTCGTACTCCGCCTTGTCGGCGAACAGCGGCGGCAGGCGCTTGATCTCAAAGGCCATGGTCACGCCCTGTGCCAGCCGGTCGATCAGCTCGCCGATGGGCCGCGCCGCCGCGTCCGCTTCCGTCTCCAGCGCCGCCCCCATGGCGGCGAACAGGTGGGAGTCGTCGGGGTCCACGATGTTTTCCGGCGTCAGCTTCAATGTGCGGATAAAGGCCTTTTTCAGCTCCGGCAGGAAGTGCAGCGGCCCGCCCAGAAAGGCCACGCAGCCCCGGATGGGCTTGCCGCAGGCAAGGCCGGAGATGGTCTGGTTCACCACCGCCTGAAAGATGGAGGCGGCCAGATCGGCACGGGTCGCGCCCTCGTTGATGAGGGGCTGGATGTCGGTCTTGGCGAACACGCCGCACCGGGCAGCGATGGTATACAGCTCCTTGTAGTCCGCCGCCGCGTCGTTAAGGCCCTTGGCGTCGGTCTGCAGCAGGGCGGCCATCTGGTCGATGAAGGAGCCGGTGCCGCCGGCGCACACGCCGTTCATCCGCTCCTCAAGGCCGCCGGTGAAATAGATGATCTTGGCATCCTCGCCGCCCAGTTCGATGGCCACATCCGTCCGGGGATAGCGCTGCTCCAGCGCCGTGGCTACCGCCACCACCTCCTGCACGAAGGGAATGTCCAGCGCCCGGCCCAGATTGATGGAGCCGGAGCCGGTGATGGCGGGGCGGAGGGCGCAGTCGCCCAGCACCTCGCGGGCCTCACTCAGCAGCGCCGCCAGCGTCTGCTGGGTGTGGGCCTGATGGCGGCGGTAATCGCCGTAGAGAATGTTGTCGTTGTCGTCCAGTACCACCAGCTTGACGGTGGTAGAGCCAATGTCGATACCGGCACGATAGGTTTTCATAGGTACGATATCCCTCCATCGGGTAATGTGAAAATTATATTAGAACATACCATATCACATTTTGTAGCGTTTTTGCGTTAATATTCTGTTAAGAAAAATCAATTTTCCACATCTGTGCCGGACAGCAAAAATGCATGTCCCACAGGGAAATTCTTCAAAAATACTTGAGCACCGGTACGGCATCTGATATAATAACATGTCAGAATACTATGCACTTGATTAAGGAGATGCACATGTATGAAACTTGGTATCGATATAAATTGACCATTTCATGTATCTTTATGTATTTCTATAAATCTCCACAAACCGTTGAAATTTCAGGGATTCCGCATTTTTAAGTAGAATATAAGTCAATGTAAAAAACCATA